>JAGQYU010000132.1:4733-6654 GCA_020435885.1 Flavobacteriaceae bacterium | reverse complement strand
AATGGCTATGAGCTAAACATCAATTTTGATGCAGCCAATATTACCGAATCTGCTAAGTTTAACGGATCGGGTGCCGGTACCAATAACTATATGGCTGACAGAATGCGACTACAAAAGAGTTATGGTTTAGATAACCCTCAAACGTATTTTGAAATGGAAAAGCCAGATTTTGAAAAGAAAGTGGCTGATCTTAAAGGTGATTTGTCAAGTTTACTTGATAAAGCGGAAGAGTTAGACTCTACTTTTATTGCTAATGAAAAAATGAGTAGTGAGCAGTTAATCAGCTATTTAACTGGAAGCTATGATATGCAACATGCTATTTTAGCCCCAATTGCTAAAGGAAAACCTTCACCAAAATTCAGTTATCCTGATGTTAATGGCAAGGTGGTTTCATTGGATGATCTTAAAGGAAACTATGTTTATATTGATATTTGGGCAACTTGGTGCACACCTTGCTTGAATGAAATTCCTTACTTAAAAGAAATAGAAAAGGAATATCATGATAAAAATATAAAATTTGTGAGTTTATCTATTGACAAACAAGAAGTTAAAGATAAATGGAAGCAAATGGTTGTTGAAAAAGAGCTATCTGGAATTCAAATTATGGCCGATAATAATTTTGAATCTGAATTTATACAAGCGTATGGTATCAATGCTATCCCTAGGTTTATACTTATTGATCCAAATGGTAATATAGTGTCTAACAACGCTCCAAGGCCTTCAGACCCTGCACTAAAAGAATTATTTACAGAACTGAATATCTAAATAAAAAGCGGCTTTAAAGCCGCTTTTTTTATATATATAAGTTATCATCATCCGTTTCTTCTTTCTTCTCTTCAGCTTCTTTTTGCTGAGGCGGTGCTTCTTTTTTGAAAAGATCTAAAAAAGCATCCGGTAAAAACTCAATACAATCACTGGCAGTAAACGTTTCATAAACCATAGAATTAACGGCAATATCAGCAGTTTTACCATGTAAGTAAACTCCAAGAATTGCAGCGTAAATAGGCTCATACTTTTGAGCCAAAAGCCCTGTAATCATTCCTGTAAGTACGTCACCGCTTCCGGCAGTAGCCAAAGCAGGGTTGCCAGTTGAGTTAAAATAAATATTTCCACCATGTGCTATAGCTGTGTAAGCCCCTTTTAGCACAACAATCAACTTGTATTTAGAAGATAGTTCAATTAACTTTTCCAGTTTTTCAAAGTCATTTTTCCATTTACCAACCAACCGCTCAAACTCTTTTGGATGCGGTGTTAAAATAGTATTTTCCGGCAGAACTTCTAATAATTCTTTATTTGCTGATAAAATATTGATACCATCAGCATCAATAACTAATGGAGTTTTATTCTGTTTTAAAAAATCAGCAAAACCTTGTGATGTAGTTGTACTTGTACCAATACCTACGCCAATACCAATTACGGTAGCTTTCGTTTTAGGATTAAAATATTCTAATTCACTTTCTGCATCTACTTCAACCATTACTTCAGGTAAAGCTGTCTGAACTACCTGATAACCACACTTTGGAATATACGCAGTAACCAACCCGCTACCAATATTCAAGGCCGCCTTAGATGCTAAGGTAACAGAACCTATCTTTCCAAAACTTCCACCGATTAATAATGCATGTCCATAATCTCCTTTGTGAGAAAAACGATCTCTAAATCTATAAAACGGCTGAACATCTTGTTTATACGTTAAAAAATAATTGGTTTGCACATTGTACAAAAACTCTAGGTCCAAACCAATATCAATAACTTCCCAAGAACCTACAAACTCTTTATTTTCAGGAAGTAAGAAAGCTAATTTAGGTGTTTGAAACGTTAATGTATGGTATGCTTTTACAACTGATGATTTGTCTTTTACAGCTTTATCAGCAAATAATCCTGAAGGAAAATCAATAGAAAGCACATACGCATTAGAATT
>JAGQYU010000132.1:0-4664 GCA_020435885.1 Flavobacteriaceae bacterium | reverse complement strand
AATCCAAAAATGGCATCGATAATCATATCATTTTCAGAAACTGTAGGAAGTTCTGACTTACAAGTTATCATTTCCGGCCATACACCAATCTCTTTCAATCTATCATAATTGATCAAAAAAGCCTCAGAACGTTTATTGCTACAATTAACAACATAAGTACTAACATTATAACCATATTGCTTTAAATGACGAGCAATAACAAGCCCATCGCCACCATTGTTTCCCGTACCACAGAATACATGAATCTTTACTGAGTTACCGTTCAATCGGTTATGAATCCACTGAAAACACAGCGTTGCGGCATACTCCATAAGATCAACAGGAGCAATTCCGGCTTTTTGAATGGTTATTTTGTCTGCCTCATAAAGTTGTTGAGCAGATAGTATTTTCATTATATGGATTTATTTAAAAGATTAGTTGTGTTGGTTAGTCTTTAAATTCACCCATGGCTGCATATTTATCCATGCGCTGTTTAACTAACTCTTCGGTTGATAGAGCTTTTAATTCTTCGTAAGCTTTTTCTATCTGTTTTTCAACAATCTTGAAAGCTTCTTCCCTATTGCTATGCGCTCCACCGAACGGTTCTTTGATAATACCATCAATAAGTCCCAGTTTTTTCATGTCCTTAGCTGTAAGTTTCAATGCCTCTGCCGCTTGCTCTTTGTATTCCCAACTACGCCATAAGATAGAAGAACAAGACTCAGGAGAAATAACAGAATACCACGTGTTTTCCATCATATACACTCTATCTCCTACACCAATTCCAAGTGCACCACCAGAAGCTCCTTCACCAATAACTACTGTAATGATAGGTGTTTTAAGCCTGCTCATCTCGAAAATATTACGAGCAATAGCTTCACCTTGTCCACGTTCTTCAGCTTCCAAACCAGGATAAGCACCGGGAGTGTCTAACAATGTAACTACGGGAATATTAAACTTTTCGGCCATTTTCATCAAACGTAGCGCTTTTCTATAACCCTCAGGGTTAGCCATTCCAAAATTTCTGTATTGTCTGGTTTTTGTATTAAAACCTTTTTGCTGACCAATAAACATATAAGATTGATCACCTATTTTACCAAGCCCACCAACCATAGCTTTATCATCTTTTACAGTTCTATCTCCATGAAGTTCCATAAAAGTACCTTTGGTGAAAGCTCTTATAAAATCAAGTGTGTATGGTCTTGACGGATGTCTTGAAAGTTGTACTCTTTGCCAAGCTGTTAAATTTTTGTATATATCTTTTTTAACTTCTTCGAGCTTTTTTTCTATCTGTTCGCAAGTTTCAGTTACATCAATATCACTTTCTTTTCCAATAGCTAAACACTTTGTTAACTGCTCTTCTAGCTCTTGAATGGGTTTTTCAAATTCTAAATATTCCATTAGGGTTCCTTTTAGATTAGAATTACAAATATATGAACTTTACCAGTATTGTTTACTTACTTTTAAATTGAAAAATAGTAGGCCTATATTTTATCAATCCGTTTAGAATAACTGTTACCAATATCAATATGGCACCGATGTAGAAGTTAATGTCCATTACTTCATTGCTTCTAAAAATCAGTAATGCCAGTAAAATACCGTAAACGGGTTCTAAATTAATAGTGAGCATCATGGTAAATGCACTTACACTTTTCAACACTTTTGTTGAAGCTACAAAAGCATAGGCCGTACATATTGATGATAAAATAATCAAGTAAAACCAATCACTCATCTCAAGTTTAAAAAAATCTGCTGTAAAAGCATTATTAAACAATAAAATGATGGTAATGACCAATGTAGCAAAAAACAATTCATAAAAACTGATAGTGATAGGCTCATGTGTTTTTACCATTTCCGCATTTAAAATAGCAAATGAGGCTGATAAAAATGACGAAATAAGTGCATAGATAATTCCAACGGTAAAACCAGTTTCAGCGTTAAAAATCATAAAAAGGCCAACAATTGCCAGTAAACCGAAAATCAATTCATATTTTACAATTTTCTCCTTAAAAATCAACAACTGCAATAATGTTGTAAATAAAGCTCCGGTTGACATGGTTGCCAATGTAATAGACACGTTAGATACTTTTATCGCATAGAAAAATGTTATCCAATGCAAGCCTATAACGGCTCCCCCAAATAAAAATTTCATTAAAGACCGTAATGATACTTTTAAAGAAGATTTTCTTATAAGAATGAAAAGCAAAATAAACAAAGAGGCTAGCAATACCCTGTACCATACTAAAGGGATAGCGTTTATGGTTATGAGTGCTCCTAAAACAGCAGTAAAGCCCCAAATAAATACTATAAAATGTAAGTGTAAGTAGTTTTTAATGTAACTGTTTTGCATAGAAATACAAATAAACGGCCAATAGCCCAAATATAATATTTGGAATCCAAATCATAAACAAAGGGTTATAAGTTGCAGCAGAACCAAGTACTTCAAAGACTTTCATAAAGAAAACATATACAAACATTAAAGCAACTCCGGTTGCCAAACTTACTCCAATACCTCCTCTCCTTTTCTTGGCTGCCAATGCCACTGCAATGATGGTCAATATTACCGAAGAAAAAGGAATACTTGTTCTTTTGTAAATCTCAACTTTGTATATATTCAAACTTTTAACACCTCTTTTTTCAGAATTATCAATAACTTCAGATAACTCAGGTGAAATCATGGTTTTGGCAAGGTTGTTTACATATTCCAGATCTTTCGGGTAAAAATTAAAAATAGTATCAAACTTTCTACCACTTTCAATGCTATCTATATCCGCATAGATCTTCCGCTTAGTGTAGTTTGAAATCGTATAAGTACTATCCTTTTCATTCCAGTTAATGCTTTGTCCTATAATCTTTCTCTTCAGTTCAAGCCCATCAAAATGTTCATAGGAAAAATCAAAACCTTTATTTGTTTTGAAGTTAAAACTACGAAAATAGACAAAGTCATTTTCAGAGAGTTGCAAGCTGGCATAATTGACGCTTGACTTTCTTTTGCTGCTTTTCCGCAAATAATCTTCCTGAAAATCTTCAAAAGCTTTATTATAATTTGGCACTACAAAATGATTCCCTATTAAAGAAATCAATCCAATAATAGCTGCGCCAACTATATACGGCCTCATAAATCTTTTAAACGATATACCTGCACTGTGAATAGCTACAATTTCCGTATTGGAAGCCATTTTGGAGGTGAACAAAATAGTAGAGATAAAAACGCCAAGCGGCATAAAAGTATTGGTATTCTGAATGATGAACGGAATATAATAATCACGAATAATTTCGTAAGCCGTAAGGTTAGGAAATTCTAAAAACCTGCCTATTTTTTCAGAAATATCAATGGCAACACCAATAGGCAATAAAATAAGTAGCGTAAAAATAAATGTTACGAAATACTTCTTTAATATGTACCTATCTAGTATCGGCAAAATTACAGTCTTTGGTCCATCTGTTTTACCATAGTGTTTTTCCAACTGGTAAAATCTCCTGCTAAGATATGTTTTCTAGCTTCACGAACCAACCACATATAAAAGCCTAAATTGTGGATTGTTGCTATTTGCTTTGCCAGATATTCTTTTGCAACGAACAAATGGCGTAAATATGCTTTTGAATACTGCAGATCAACTGAGGTTATACCCATTTCATCTATAGGAGAAAAATCTTCTGCCCACTTCTTATTCTTTATATTAATGGTTCCATTTGCTGTAAATAACATGCCATTACGTGCATTGCGGGTTGGCATCACACAATCAAACATATCAACGCCTAAGGCAATATTCTCTAAAATGTTAATTGGTGTCCCCACTCCCATTAAATAGCGAGGTTTTTCTTTAGGGAGAATGTTACAAACCAACTCGGTCATTTCATACATCTCTTCGGCGGGTTCTCCAACCGAAAGTCCTCCAATAGCATTTCCTTGAGCTTCTACTGAGGCAATAAACTCAGCAGATTGTGTTCTCAAATCTTTGTAGGTACTCCCCTGAACTATAGGAAATAACGTTTGTTTATAACCATATTTTTCAGGATTTTTAGCAAGATGATCGATACAACGTTTTAACCATCTGTGTGTCATGTGCATAGATCGCTTTGCGTAATTATAATCGCATGGATAAGGCGTACATTCATCAAAAGCCATGATAATATCGGCGCCAATACTACGCTGAATATCCATAGAAAACTCCGGTGAGAAAAAATGTGAAGAACCGTCTATATGCGATTTGAACTTAACTCCTTCTTCATCAATCTTTCTATTTCCGGAAAGTGAATAAACCTGATAACCACCACTATCTGTTAGTATAGGCCTGTCCCAGTTCATAAATTTATGAAGTCCGCCAGCCTGTTCTAAAATATCAGTTTGTGGACGAAGGTACAGATGATAGGTATTTCCTAAAATGATATCCGCATTGATATCTTCTTTCAACTCATGCTGATGTACCCCTTTTACGGAAGCAACTGTACCAACAGGCATAAAAATTGGCGTTTCAATAACCCCGTGATCGGTAGTTATAACCCCAGCCCTAGCTTTACTGATTTCGTCTTTTCCTTTTAGTACAAACTTCATTAAACGTTAAATCTAAAATGCATTACATCACCATCATTAACAATGTATTCTTTTCCTTCAACGGAAAGTTTACCGGCTTCTTTAACTTTAGCTTCGCTACCATAGGCAACATAATCATCATATCTTATAA
>JAGQYU010000131.1 GCA_020435885.1 Flavobacteriaceae bacterium | reverse complement strand
CACTAAAAAACAACGTACAGTTAATCGGAAATGTAGGACAAGAACCTACCATTACACAATTGGAAAGTGGCAAGAAGGTAGCCCGTATTACATTAGCCACGAATGAGAACTACAAGGACAACAAGGGTGAGAAACAATCCGACACACAGTGGCATACACTGGTGGCATGGGGCAAAACTGCGGAGATTGTAGAGAAGTATGTAACCAAAGGCAAGGAGATTGCCATTTTTGGAAAACTAACTTCAAGAAGTTATGAAACCCAAGAGGGTGAAAAACGCTATGTAACCGAAGTAGTGGTTAATGAAATCCTGTTGTTGGGAACTAACAAGTAAAAAAATAAGAGGGTGTTCACTCTGGACAGTAACACCCTCTTTTCATTATTCACTTAAAACCGTAAAACAATGAGCTACAAAGTTAATGAAATACAGATAAGTTATAAAGAAAAAATACGAACAATACAGTCCAAACCTATAAAAAGTTCGGAAGATGTTGCCCAAGTGTTATTTAACAATTGGGATGTTAAAACAATCGGTTTGCACGAATCCTTTAAAGTACTATTGCTTAACAATTCAAATAAGGTAAAAGGTATCTATCAATTATCTACAGGTGGTATAACAGGCACCATAGTAGATTTACGAATTTTGTTTGCCTTAGCCCTTAAAACTTTATCGGTAGCTATCATCTTAGCGCATAACCACCCGAGCAGTAAATTACAACCCAGCGAATCGGATAAACAGTTAACTGATAAAATTGTTAAGGCTGCAAAACTATTGGACATAAAAGTATTAGACCACGTTATACTCACACCCGATAAACAGTACTTTAGTTTTGCCGATAACGGATTATTATAAAAGATAAGTTATGATTTACCTTACTTATAATAATCTAGATGAAGAAACCCAATCAAAGCTTCTTGTTATTTCAAAAGAGGATGTAGAAAGTCGATATGGGAAGGAACTCAAAACTTATGCAAAGAAACATCATTTGGACTACGATGCACTTTTAGAAGAAGAAGCCCAGCGGAACCTCTATAGTTACGACTATGTATTTAATATCTAAAACATCAAATCACACCAAATAAGCCTCTATTAAATTAGAGGTTTTTTTATGTTCAAAAGCATAAAATCGTTAACTTTATCTCGTTGGATTCCAACACTATTTTTGTGTAGTATTCTTTTTTGACTTTCACTAAGCTGCACAATTTCAGATTTGACTTTTAAGTAAACAAGTAATGAGCAATGTTTCATTGTTTGGAAAATTTTGGTCCCGCTGACGCAGGGACGAAAATGGAAAAGCAAGAGGGTAACACGCAGCAGCGATGTTACAGAGTTTCATTTTTGCACAATCCCTTTGTTTATAAGGGGTTACAGGAATTGTTTAAACGATGAATAATTTAAGTTTTTACTAAAAAATGTCAGAGACGCAATAGAATCAACAACTTTTTTACTAAAAAATGGATCTAGGATACGAAAAAGAGTCTTTTAAGACCTTTAAACTAAAATCTTCAGTAGCTAAAAAATTCAGGAGATTTTGCAGACAACATGCAAAATCACAATCCATGACCTTATTGGAGATGCTTGAATTCTTTGAGGTAAATGAAGTATCTCCGGACACCAGACTTGGAAAAACTATAGCCAGTCTGGAAGATCAATATAAAAAACGTTCCAATGCCATTATTGCCATTATTAAAAACATTGAGAAAAACCAGACCAAACCAACAACAGCCATGTTACAAAAGTTATTTGAAGAAGCGACAAATGAAGAAGACGAAGGAGACTACGATTTTGGTACGCCTACGCTTATTTCCGAAAATGAAGAACTCGAATATTATAGAAATGAGTATGAAAATATCAAAGAACAACAATTGCTTCTACATGATATAATTGATAATCTAATCAATAAAATAACCCATGTCAAGAAAAATTTTGGTAGTGATTTTTACCGATTGGAATTATCCAAAGAAGCATTTCAAAATTTAAAAAAGCAAATGAAAAATGTATATCACGATCACCGCACAGAAGACAGGAGATAATTATACACAAAGTGTTAGTGACTTTGTAGCTTATCTTGAAAAAGAAAATGAAGGTAAAGAATGGGAAGACAGGGAATTGTTCTTCGATCAATACGAAGAAACAATAACTCCAAGAGAGGTCATTAGTGAGATCGATGGTAATACTACAAAACTGAAAAAGAATGAACCTAAATTTTATTCCATTACTGTCAATCCTAGTCGATGGGAGTTAAAACATCTGAATAATCATCCTGAAGAATTGAAGAAATATATCAGGGAACTGATGAAAAGCTATGCTGAATCTTTTAATAGGGAAATAGACGGTAGAAAGGTAACAGTTAATGATATAAAGTACTATGCTAAGATAGAACACCAGCGTACCTACAAAGGAAGTGATAAAGCTATTAGGGAAAATGCACCTTATAGAGCTAAAATCGCCCGACTTACTAATGAAATCCAAAAGATTAAAAGAGGTGAGATCAAAGGTTCCCTAAAAAAGAAACAACAACAGATAATAAGGTTGCAAAAAGAAGCTCCACATCAATTAGATGGAAAAATGATAGAGCAGGGAATGCTTAAAGAAGGTTCTCAGACACACATACATATTATTGTCAGTAGGAAGGATATCACAAACAGGCATAGCCTGTCACCCGGAAGTAAATATAAAGCTTCAGAGACAGAACTTAATGGTAAAATAGTTAAACGGGGATTTAACAGGGATGAGTTTTATAAAGGCTCCGAGCAAGTTTTTGATAGGCTCTTCAATTATAAACGTAATTATGTAGAGACCTATGGAGCCAGGAAAACTTTTATCAAACATCCAGAAAAATACTTTGCTCAGATCATGGGCTTACCCTTGAGTGAAAAAGAAACAGCCTTTAAACTATTGAATAAATCGGGAGTTCAAATCCCAGTTCTGAATATACCTACTAATCAGGCTCAACTGGCCTATAAACTTTTTAAAAAACTAAAAATGAGTATTGAAAAAGGTATCAACTCAGGTTCTATCCAGATATGAACAGTGATATTGCAAACATCATATTATATTATGTGGTACCCATATTATTTATCAGTACCATTATCTTAGCTTCCTATAATAGTAAATCACGTGCCAATATTCCAGAAAAATATCAGGTACACTTTCAGCTTAAAAGGAGAAAGTTCAGAATAGAGAATATGCGAAGAGGTGTATCTGTTATAGGAGCAGCCGGAAGTGGGAAAACGGAAAGTGTGATTTATAATTTCTTACAACATTTCAGCAAATATGGATTCTGTGGGATTATCCATGATTACAAACACTTTGAACTGACCGAAATTGCCTATCCTCTTTTTAAGGGCAAAGACATAAAATTTTATACCATTGCCTTTGATGAAATCCATTATAGGGTTAACCCGATTGCCGCAAGATACTTACCTAATGAAGAAAGTGTCAATGAAATCGCTAAGGTTTTACTTGAAAACTTATTGGAACACAACCTGTCTGAAAATTCAGGAACCAATAAATTCTTTACCGATGCTGTAGAAGGACTTTTAAGTGGCCTGATTTGGAAAATGAAAACGGCTTACCCGCAGTATTGTACTATTCCTCATATTATCGCCTTATTTCAATCGATGAGTAATAAAAAATTGATTGATTTCTTAAAATCTGACCTGACCTCTAAAAGCCTTGCCGGAGCTTTTCTTAATGGGCTCTCTTCTGATAAACAAACGGCAGGAGTAAAGAGTACTTTGGCCAATGCTTTTAAAAAGATCAGTTCTCAGAAATTATTCTATGTTCTTTCCAAGGATGAGGTTCCATTGGATATAAATAATAAAAAAAACAAAGCTGTAATATCGATAGTTAATAACCCCCAATACGAATCCGCATATTCACCAATTGTAGCAGCTATTATCCATACAGTAACTAAACAAATGAGTGTACGAAATAGAGAATCATCCTTTATATTGATGGAAGAAGCTCCCACCATTAAACTCCCAAATATGCACCGAATACCGGCAACGTTAAGGAGCTATGACATTACCACAATTTATGTGATGCAGGACAAAATACAAAATGATCTGCTCTATGGTGATAAAGCCAGTAAAGCTATTTTATCCAACTTATCGTACCAATTCTTTGGGAAGGTCAATGACCCCGATACCGCTAAATATTATGAACGCTTTTTTGAATTGATAAAGCAACCCACCACCAGTATTAATAGAGGACACAATCTGAATTTTGATACAAGAATTACAAGAGGGGAAAAGGAAGTTTCCAAACGAAAAGCAGAAGTTTTTTTTAAATTACAAGAGGGAGAATTCATTGTTTTTGCAGATGGGAAGGATGAAAAAGTGCAATTTAAATTACAACACTTTTCGAAAATATTACCAACTCATAAAAAAATACTTAAGGAATTAGATTTACAATTAAATATTGAGAAAATTTTTAGAGATATACAAATCAAATAAAACATTCTTAATTCCAGATGATTTTTACATACGTCGATCTTTAGCAAAATAGAAAATTGAAAACCAATCTTTTCTTATGAGAAATATTAAAAATAATCCGAAAGCTAATCCATATAGCACCATTGTTAATACACCTTGTATCAGAGTTATTTCTTCGTAAAAAATTGCAAAAACTATTCCGTATAAAAGACCTAATATCATTGAAGCAACAACAGCTAGCCAATTTGTTTTAGACTTACGCTCCATTTCAAAAAAATCTTCATGACTGGCTGTAGCATCATATTCTTTTGGCATTTTGTCAAAGAAAATATAGTTTAATTCTTGAAAAGTAAACCTGATTCTAAAAAGAAAAATAGTTAAAGAAAGGCATAGTCCAAAGAATGTCATTCCTCCAATTTTTAATAAAAATCCATTAATATGTCCCCAAAAAACATTTCTAAAAAGCCAAATGTTTATAAACCCTCCTACAATTATTATTAAAATTAGGGATGCTAAAAGTTTTAAGTCAAATTTTCTCATTTTTAACTATGAATATATCCATGATGTAGTACTGATCAATACAAAAAGGCAAAGCAGAATATCTTCTTCATACTTGTCTGGCATTCCTTTTTCAAATTTAAAAATATTAGAACTATAAAGGGTGTAATCCATAATACTACCGCTAATACGATTTTTAATATTAACAATATAACCTTCTAAACCACTATTGAATTTGAAGTGGAAATGTTCCCTGTCATCTACAAGATTTGTATTTAGAAACTTGATAGTAAATGATCCAATAGGAACTTTATTCTCATTTTGCAACCCTTTATTTAAAGTATAGCTACCCAACGAAATATCATTTTTATAAAAACGGACGAATTCCTTTTCTGTGGTAATTCTATACTGGTCTTGGGAATTACTAAAATAGGTAGTTTCATTTACCCAAAAAGCAGCTTTATCACCCATAGCAAATGCAATAAGTTTTTCTCTGTCCTGTCCTAAAAAAAATCCACTCCGCTTATTCATTTTTATACCTTGGCTGTTTGTTGTTATATATCCTGGAGACAAACTTAAAAAACTGTCAGCCAACCAAGGACTGAGTTGTTTTTTTAGTACGGCAAGTTTAGTACGACTGGTTAATTTTACTTCTTCTTCGGTAGTATTTTTCCTTTTTCTTATTACATATGCAATACCCCAGATAAGCAACCCTGTCGGTATGATGATAAATATGATTGTCAGTAAAAAAAAGAATTTAGCCATTTTAATTATTGTAATTTGGTCTTATTGAATAACAATTTCAATTTTTAAAAAAATTGGACTGTTAAAATACGTGATTTATGCTAAATTTATTATAAATTTTTGCTCTTCAATTTTATAGATAGTTTATTATTTATATAATTAGAAATAAT
>JAGQYU010000130.1 GCA_020435885.1 Flavobacteriaceae bacterium | reverse complement strand
GTGGCTTTGTTGCATAGAGCTATGAAAGAAGACGACGCTATCTCTAAAAAAAATATCAATCTAAAGGAAACTGACGCACTACTCCAACTTTCTGGAGGCGATGCTCGTAAACTGTTGAATATCTTTGAATTGATTGTTGATTCTGAAGAAGACCCAGTGATTATCACTAATGATAAAGTACTGGAAAAGGTTCAAAAGAAGACGGTTAGATATGATAAAACTGGAGAACAGCATTATGATATTATCTCTGCATTTATCAAATCTATTAGAGGAAGCGATCCTAACGGAGCAGTTTATTGGTTAGCCAGAATGATAGAAGGTGGTGAAGATGTTAAATTTATTGCTCGCAGGATGCTCATCTTAGCATCAGAAGATATTGGAAATGCAAATCCAACAGCATTGATACTCGCAAATTCTACTTTCCAGGCAGTAACTGTTATCGGTTACCCCGAAGCAAGGATCATTTTAAGCCAATGCGCTGTTTATTTGGCCAATTCACCTAAAAGCAATGCTTCATATGCTGCTATTGGCAGTGCCGTTCAATTGGTTAAAGAAACCGGTGATCTTTCAGTACCACTGCATCTACGAAATGCGCCCACAAAACTGATGAAAGATTTAGATTATGGTAAAAATTACCAATATGCTCATAATTATGGGGATAATTTTGTGGATCAGGAATTCTTACCGGATGAGATCAGCAATACAAAACTCTATGATCCCGGAAATAATAGCAGGGAAAATAGTTTTAGAGAGTTTTTAAAAAAACGTTGGAAAAATAAATATGATTACTAGAATTTTATAGATAATTCTTTAACAACAAATTTATCCCCCTCATAAAATTTAGCAAACCATTTTCCGCCAGATTGTACTAATATTCCATCCGTATCTTTTATGATAAATATATCTTTATCATCAGTTTTGAGAAGTACATATACAATTTTTGGAGTGCTGTCTACCAATTGGAAACCTAACGCATTAGGTTGAGCGTATAATATATCTTTTGAAACTTCTTTAACAGGTTCAGTTACTGTTTGTATTTTCTTGGGAGTTTCTTCAATTACTTTAAAAGGTACTTCTTTAACTTCGTCTTCTCTTATTTCTGTCGGTTCAATACGTTTTATATTTTCAGGTTTGGTTTGAGGCTCATAACTATAATTTAGATTACCAATAGCGTTAAAAGCATCTCGTAAGGCTTCCTGATAAGCCCTTTTATAATCCTTCTCTTTACTTTTTCCTTCAGGAGAAGTAAAAATGACTTCGCCCCTACAATTCACCAACTCAATAATCAACTTTGTACTGAACAATCCTGATTCATTTCTAACTCTACTATTTAAACCAGAACAAGGATTGGTAACTAATTCCTCAGGTTTTTGTTCAATATCATAAAAGACTATGAACCCTTCTTTATCAAATAAAAACTTCGTCAAAGAATTTAATTGATACTGATCTTCACTTTTTAAAAAACCATATTGTTTTGGAACAATAACATATTTATAACTATTCAAGGATTGTTGCGCAACACCCGAAACCGAAAAAGCAATAAAAAAAACTATTGCCATTAAAACATTTTTTCTTTTCATCTTATGTGATTAATAGTTCCCTAAATTTAAAAAAATACTTTTATAAATAATTCTTTATTTCAGAAAGTGATGTTATGTGAATGATATTATTTTCCATTCCATCAATTTTTTCATTATGATAATTGAAAAACATAGTGTTCATTCCCACTTGATGGGCACCTAAAATATCAGCTTCGTAGTTATCGCCAATCATTATGGTATTATGTGGTTCTGAACTAGTAAGCTCCAAGGCATGGTTAAATATGACTGGATTAGGCTTCTTTACCCCCACACTTTCAGAAGTAATAACCTTGCCAAAATAATGCCGTATGTTAGCCTTGATGAGTTTTTGCGTTTGAACCTCTTCAAAACCATTGGTGATGATATGCATGGGGTATCTTGGCATTAAATATTCCAACACCTCTATTGCACCTTCGAACAAGTGATTAAAATTAGGTAAAGCACCAATATACTCATCAGAAAGATGCCATATAAGTTCTTCATTTGCATCAAAATTTAGTGCATCAAAAGTATCTTTAAGTCTAGCAAAGCGGAGAGCTGATTTAGTAATTTTTTCTTCTCTGTAAAGTTTCCAGTAATTGGCATTTAGTGGAGTGTAAATCTCTAAAAAATCATTAAGATTTACCTCTACTTTGTTTTGCGAAAAAATATGATTAAAAGCTTTAGCGGAATTCTTTTCAAAATCCCACAGGGTATGGTCTAGGTCAAAAAATATGTGTTGAATTTGCATCCGTAAATTTAAATATTATTATCATAACTGAACTATATTTAATTTTTATCTTTGAGTTAAACAACAATTAAATTGACCAAAAAATTACATGTACTTTTTATAAATGGTTGGTATCCATCAAGGGTATTGCCTACTAATGGAGATTTTATACAACGGCATGCAGAAGCCGTTGCTCTGCAACACCAAGTTACCAGTATTCATGTAATTTCAGATCTAAACAATACACATAAAATTCATATTACTGATATAACTGTAAACGGTGTAAGAACTCTAATAGGATATGTAAAATCATCAAATAATAGCTTAATTAGATTTTTCAGATTTTATACTGCATATAAAAATATTCTTAAAAGAGTTAATCATTATGATATAATACATGTAAATGAGTTGTACCCTGTCGGAATTATTGCATTGTTTTTAAAGTACTTTAAAAACAAATCATATATTATTTCTGAGCATTGGACAGGTTATCAGCAATTAAAAAAGTTTAATTTTCTTAGAAAGAAGCTTTCTGTTTTGATTACGAAAAATGCATCATTTATTTGTCCGGTCAGTAATGATCTTGCCGTATCAATGCAGAGCTTAGGTTTAAAAGGCACTTATAAAAGAATACCAAATGTTGTGGATACATTTATTTTTAAACCTATTGATAGTTATCCCAAAATATTTACTATGGTTCATATTTCAAATATGTTAAATGACCATAAAAATGTTATTGGTATTCTAGAGGTATTAGCAGATCTAAAAAAAGAGAAGGCAGAATTTCAGTTTAAACTAATTGGAGAGAATTCATCCCAATATAAAGCAAAAGTAAGAGAATTAAAAATGGAAAATGAAGTTGAATTTATTGATCAAATACCTCATTCCAAGATTCCTTTTTTCATACAAAATGCTCATCTTTTAGTAATGTTTAGCAATTATGAAAACTTACCCTGTGTAATTTTAGAATCGTTTGCATGCGGTACGCCCGTTATTGCAACAGATGTTGGAGGTATTTCAGAATTTTTTCCTGATGAATTCGGTTATTTAATTCCAAAGAAAAATAAAGAACTTCTAAAATCTACTATTTTGAAAATTTATAATTCAAATAATTCAATAGATAAAAAAAAGATGCATCAATATGCTAAAAGTAATTTTAGCCCAGAAATTATTGGTAAAAACTTTTCTGAACTATACAAAAAAGTACTTATAAAGCAACCATGAAAGTAATTACTGATTTATTGAAAGGTTTTATAAACAGAAGTGGGTTTTATATATTTTCTACTACAATCCTTTCCAGAATTCTTTCTTTTATAGCTTCATGGATTGCTTTGCAACTTTTAGATCATTCTGAGCTGGGCGTTATATTACTTGCTTTTAACATAATCTCTTTTATCATTCCTATTGGAGGATTAGGCTTACATCAAAGTTTAATACGATATGGAGCTCAACTAATTGATGATAAAGAAAAAAATGATCTGTTTGTATATGTATTAAAAAGGGGAATTGTAGTATCTATTGTATTAATAGTTGTTTTAATAATTGTCAGTTATTTTATAAATTTTTCATTCCCAAATACACAATATTATCTTGTTATATTATCTTTTTCTATAATTCCCTTTTTTCTTTTTGAAATAGTTAAAATTCAGTTCAGGCTTCGATTTGAAAATAGAATGTATGCTCTTTTAGAACTTTCTTATAATATTCTATTTGTAGCAGGAGTACTTGTTTTGACTACCGTTTTTAAAGAAGATGGCTATGTATTAGCTATTATAGTAGTACCTTTGATAACCTCACTACTCTTTATAAAAAAATTGAATATCAATTTTAAGAATAACAACAAATTATCTTTTACAAACTTAATTTTTTGGAAATATGGCTTTTTTGCTAGTCTTTCAAACGTAGTTACACAACTGCTTTTTGTTATTGATATATTACTTATTGGATATTTGTTGAATGATCCTAAAATGGTAACTAATTACAAATACATTACTTTAATTCCATTTAGTTTGTTGTTCTTACCAAATGTATTTATCACTACTGATTTTGTAGAGTTTACTCAACGAATAAATGATAAAAAATATATCAAAAGGTATATTAAAGGGTATTTATATTTTTTTGTAATGATAAGTGTAATTATTATTTCAATATTTTCAATTTTATCAAAATGGTTATTATTAATTTTTGATGAGAAACTCGTTCAATTTAATAATATATTTTTAGTTTTAACCTTAGGTGTTACTGGAATATTAATTTTTAGAGGGTTATTTGGTAATCTATTATCTTCAATTGGCAAAGCACATATTAATTATTACATTGCAAGCATTGCGTTGATTTTAAATATTTTAAGCAATTTTTACTTAATTCCACATTATGGAATTTTAGGAGCTGCCATTACCTCATCAGTTTTAATGTGGCTAACAGGTTTATTTTCTTTACTGTTTTTTTATAAATTTTACTACCTCGAAAATTAGTTTAAAAAAACTATTTCTATAAATCCTCAGTTCATTGTAAGGCTTATTTTCAGCTCCAAAACTTCTAAAGAAAAAAGCGATGTCTTTTATTTGAGAACCTTCAAAGTCGAGAATATAATTTGAATTAGCATATCTATTTATCATATTATCTATAATATAAGACATTGCATACTCCTCTCTTCCTTTACTGTTTATGGAAGATAAGAGATATGTTATTCTTTTATTGTCTACTAAAAAAATAGCTACCCCAAGTAAATAATCTTCATTGCTTACAGCTATAGACATAAGTTTATCTTTAGTCTTCGCTTCAACAAGTAATAAATCTAACTTCTTATTGTCTAATCTATTAATATGTATATTTTCGCCTGTATTTTTTAAAAAAAATGATATAGACTTTTTAAGATTAAAATCAGTTAATATGGTTAAACCATTTTTTTTGGCTTTTAAAATATTACTATACCTCCCTTTAGTATATTTTTTTACGAGGTTTTTATAAGGGCTGTTTAATTTCAATTCATAGTTATCTCTATTAAAAACTTCTCTACAATTTAATAGGACATCTGAATTCATATTAACATTGATGAATTTGAATTCTTTAGGGATAGAAATTAAAAACTCTTCAACCAAAGATTCCTGAATATCATTTATAGAAAAAACACCTAATTGCTGTACCCAAGGTGGAAGATACACGTAACTAATTCCAAATTTCTTACGCGTAGGCAAGGGCATTACAGCCTCATAATCATCTTTAACTAACACATTCCAACTATCACAAACAATGTCTAAATACCAACTGTAAGCATAGATTCTTGAATTTACAGCATCGGAAATACAGGTGTTGTACTTTTCTACATCAAGTTGATTACGGTGTATATATTTAATCATTTACGGGTTGATAAATGTTTAAAAATATCGATATATAGTTTTTTCCAACGTCTCCATTTACCTCTATTGCTTAACGTTTCATTATGGAACAGCGTTATAAAAGTGCCATCTACCTTTTTAACTTCATAAGCTAAATTAAGAATAGCCTCATAAGCTCTTTTATTGTTAAACTCCAAGTAATCTCTTAACGTAACATCCATCACGGCAAATGGAAAGATTTTTAACGGAGTTTGTATTTCATAATCCAGATCATAAAAATAAAAAGGTGTACAAGTGCTCGCTCTGAATCCACAATGAGCAGCATATCCCATAGAATAATCCTCTTCCACTTCTAAATTTATTAGGTTTTGATATGTTTCCGGAAGATCAATCCTTAAAAAATGTTGCCTTGATTTTAATGCCGGTCTGTTCAAAATATTTTCTAACCGCAATTTTTCCTTTTTTAGGATAGCCTCATCATGCATAGTAAAATAAGACGGATGTAGCCCCACACAAGCGTAATCTGCAACGGATTTTATAAGCGATTTGAATTTTGAATTTCTTGACGAAATATTTTTATCATACGTTGTGTAATCTCCCACTAAAAAGAAAAAAATAGTTTTTATATTATATTCTTTTTGAAAAAATAACAATTCATCAAAAGTATCGAACGGGTCTTTTCTAAAGCCCATAATAGCCATTGCCCTATTGATTACCTCTATCAGCCTAAAACTGAAAATATCCAATAAAAAAGCACCAACAGTTCTTACAACACCTTTATGTTTATAGTTGAATGCCAAATCGACATCTATGGTGGACAGATATTCAAATTTCCTTTCAGCAAACTCATAATCAGGGAAACGTTCCTTTAGCAATTCTCTGAATTTATATGCCCAAATATCAATCAAAGGTTTTTCTAAAAAACCATTTTTATAAGCCAAACTTTCAACCGCAGGGAAACGTTCATAGTGATCTTTTACATGAGGCAGATACTCTTCATACCTACTCAATAAATAAAAAGTTGCCGCAAAAACATCAAACGGAACCGTTGCTGATTGCTTTGAATGAAAGAAACAATCCGCATCATCCCATTTGGCCATAACTATTTCAACATCATTAATACCTTGTTCAAATAAAAGATCAACACTTCTAATAAAAAACTCATTACCCAAAGGGTTTTTAGTATAGCTGATTTTCAGATCATTATGTGCTACAAACTCTTCTACTTTGGTAGTTATTTGCACAGGAATTTGAAGTATTCTGGTAAAAAAATGCTTTAAGGTATAAGTAAGTCTGGGTGTTATTTTATGGGTGTATACTAACAGCATTACAACAAATTACTATCGGCAAAGCTAAAGTACGCTTTTTCGGTTATTAATAAATGATCTAATACTTTTATGTCTAATGTCTCTCCGGCTTTTTTTATTTTTTTTGTGAGTTCAATATCTGAGCTACTAGGTTTTAAAGCTCCTGAAGGATGATTATGGCATAAAATGATTGCTACAGCAGATAGTTCTAAAGCCTTTTTAAAGAGCAATCGTACGTCAACTAAAGTACCCGTAATACCACCTGCGCTCAACTGATTTTTATATAATATTTTGTTGGAGTTATTTAAGTATAATACCCAAAACTCTTCATGAGGCAATTCGCCAATAATGGGTTGCATTATTTCAAACACTGCTTTACTTGACGTGATCTTTGGCATTTCCAACGCCTCTTCTAACCTGCGCCTTCTCCCTAATTCTAAAGCAGTAATTATTGAAATTGCTTTAGCTTCACCAATCCCTTTAAACTTTGTTAAATCTGCTACTGTAAGTTTCCCAAGTAAATTCAAGTTATTATGAGTACTTGCCAAAATCCGTTTAGATAAATCAACAGCGCTTTCATTCTTACTGCCGGAGCCTATAAGAATGGCTATTAACTCAGCATCAGAAAGCGAATTTTTCCCTTTCAACAACAATTTTTCTCTCGGTCTGTCGTCTTCTTTCCAGTTTTTTATGGAAACCGATTTAGGATCATTCTCCATTAACTAAATTTTCTTTAAAGATATTAAAAGAAAAAATAATACTTTTGTTTATACTTTCAAACTAAATTCAATTTAATGAGAATAGTTATTGCCGGTGCCGGCGAAGTAGGCTTCCATCTTGCAAAATTGCTTTCTTTTGAATCTCATGATATTACTTTAATTGACGAAAAAAAAGATCGTTTAAACTATGCTGATATACGTCTTGATATTCGAGTTTTAAAGGGTAATGCTACTTCTATTAAGGTTTTAAAACAGGCTGATATCAAAAATACAGATCTGTTAATTGCTGTAACCTCAAATGAAACTGTTAATATAACCGTTAGCGTTTTAGCTAAAAGGCTTGGTGCAAAAAAAACTATTGCCAGAATAAGTAATTCTGAATTTATTGATAATAAAGATGAAATCAATTTTGCTGAATTTGGTATTGATGAGCTCATCTCTACAGAAGAGCTAGCAACAAAGGAAATAAGAATGCTGTTAAATCAGGCCGCTTTCAATCATATGCATGAATTTGAAAAAGGCGAACTGAGCATGATAGGGATTATTCTAAACAAAACCGCACCATTTGTGGGGATGACTGTTAAAGAAGCAGCCACTACATTCCCCGAAATTCATTTTATGCCAATTGCCATACAAAGCAACAATTCAGATTATAGCATTATACCTCGTGGTGATACCGTTTTTAATAGTGGTGACCTTGTATACTTCATAACAGTAAAAGAAGGTGTTAGCGAATTATACAAACTTACCGGAAAAATAAAAGAAGAAGTAAAAAATGTAATGATTCTTGGTGGTAGTTCTATAGGTAGGAGAACAGCAAAACAATTGTGTAGTGAGCATTTAAATATTAAACTGATAGAAAAAGATAAAAACAGGGCTTTAGATTTGGCTGACAGACTCCCTAATGCTTTGGTGGTACACGGAGATGGACGTGATGTTGAACTATTACATGAAGAAAGTATTGAATCTATGGATGTTTTCATTGGTGCAACAGAAAGTTCAGAAACAAACATTATGGCAAGTCTTATCGCTAAATCAAAAGGGGTAAAAAAGACTATTGCCTTGGCAGAGATTGTAGATTATTCAAAACTATCCCATTCTATTGGTATTCATAGCATCATTAATAAAAAATTATTGGCTGCAAACAGCATCTTTAAATATATCCGAAAAGGCGATGTATTAGAAGTTGCTACACTTAATAATTTAGATGTCGAAATATTAGAGTTTCACGTAAGGGAAGATTCTAAAATTACAAGAAAAGATATTAGAGATTTAAACTTTCCTAGAAATGCTACTATTGGTGGAGTAATTCGAAATGGCAAGGGTATTATCGCTTTGGGTGATTTCCGAGTTCAACCCGGAGATAAGGTTGTTGTGAGTTGCCTATCTGAATCCGTAAAAAAAGTAGAAAAGTTTTTTGATTAACTAAAATGAAAAGCCTTAACATAAAAATCATTTTTCAAATGATGGGCTTATTGCTCATGTTCAATGGTTCTTTTATGCTAGTGGCTGCATTGGTTAGTTTTTATTATAAAGATGGCGCTACCAAAGGTATTTTATTTGCAGGCATTACTACATGGCTTACCGGAGTTCTTTTCAGATATATTACCAAAGATTTTAAAAAAGAAATTAAAAAGAGAGAAGGTTATATTGTGGTTACACTTGGGTGGATACTTATGTCTTTATCAGGATCGTTGCCTTACATGTTCTCCGAATCCATTCCTTCATTCACCAATGCTTTTTTTGAAACTATTTCAGGATATACAACTACAGGAGCATCTATCCTCAATGATATAGAAAGCATGCCAAAAGGTATTTTATTTTGGCGAAGCACTACTCATTGGATAGGCGGTATGGGTATTATTGTTCTTACAATCGCCATTTTACCATTACTGGGAATTGGAGGTATGCAACTTTTTGCTGCCGAAGCTCCAGGCCCTTCAGCTGATAAATTACACCCTAGGATTACTGATACCGCCAAAAGGCTATGGTATGTTTATATGGGGCTTACGGCCATTGAAGCAGTTCTATTAAAAATTGCCGGTATGGGAGTTTTTGATGCTGTAAACCATGCCATGAGCACATTATCAACCGGTGGATTCTCAACAAAAAATGCAAGTGTTGCCCATTGGAATGATACTCCTGCCATACAGTATATCATCACTGTTTTTATGGTACTGGCCGGTATGAACTTTGTATTAAGTTATTTTGCCTTTAAGGGAAAGATTAGCAAAGTTTTACATGACGAGGAATTTAAAACATACATTTTAAACATAATTGGGATAACCATTGTTGTAGCCTTAGTAATCTATTTTAGGGCAGATGTTTCTAAGGTTCCAACCGAAACACAGCTTATAGCTCACCCTATGGTCTATGGCCCGTTTGAAAGTGCTTTTAGGCATGCTTTTTTTCAAGTAGTGGCAGTTGTTACTACTACCGGTTTTGTTACTGCTGATTTTACCATTTGGACACCTTTTCTAACAACTATATTCTTCTTCCTAATGTTCTTTGGTGCTTCCGCAGGATCAACATCAGGAGGTGTAAAATTTGTACGCCACATTATTATGTTGAAGAATAGTTTCTTGGAGTTCAAAAGATCAATTCACCCTAATGCAATTGTTCCCGTAAGGTTTAATAATAAATCCATTTCACAAGATATTGTATTTAATATTTTGGCCTTTTTCATATTATATTTATTAGTATTTTCTATAGGCTCGTTGGTTTTTGGTATAATCGGATTAGATTTTATGACCTCTGTAGGAGGTGCAGCTTCATCTTTGGGAAATGTGGGACCGGCCTTTGGAAAATTGAGTCCTGTTAATAATTTTGACAGTTTACCTGCCATTGGAAAATGGTGGTCAGCTTTTCTGATGTTATTAGGAAGATTAGAACTCTTTACCGTACTCATTTTATTCACCCCATATTTCTGGAGAACGAATAAATTTTAAGGCTATTTTTCCTAAACTGTTCCTTTATAAATATTTTCGTATTTTGGTATTCCCTTATGAGTTCTCTTAAAGAGTTTATGAAATTTTTTGCTATGATTCTAATTTCGAAATATTTAATCCCAAACAGGTATAGTGGCCTAGCCATTTATCCTTTTATTTTCTTAAAGAATAAATCACTTTCAGATAATTATGAGTTAATTAA
>JAGQYU010000016.1 GCA_020435885.1 Flavobacteriaceae bacterium | reverse complement strand
ACTGTTGATAAAATGTAATGGTCTTCTTCTAAATTTAAATCCTTTAAAATAGTAGATTTCTTTGCAGATAGCTCGCTGTAATATTCTACAGCATCCTTCATAATATCACCACTGTTTACAATATTAGCCATTCCTTCAAGAGCCTCTTTTTTAACATTTTCTATAGCAACAGTTGTAGGACAGAGTAACAAATCAGCAATTCTATCGGTTACTATTCTATTAATCTCTTCAGGCATTTGCATATTAAAAGAGCGCAAACCAGCCTCAATATGAGCCAGTTTGATATGCAGTTTTTTTGCTGCCAGAGCACCAGCTAATGTAGAATTGGTATCACCATAAACTACTACTGCATCAGGTTTTTCATTCAGCAATATTTCGTCCAATTTTTGAAGCATCAGACCCGTCATTGCTCCGTGGCTTACATTATTGATATTCAAATTGTATTTTGGCTTAGGTATTTTCATCTCATCAAAAAACACCTTGCTCATATTATTATCAAAATGTTGCCCGGTATGTACTATAACCTCCTCAATTTCATTATGTTCAGAAATAATTCTGCTTAAAACGGCTGCTTTTATAAACTGAGGCCTGGCACCTAATATAGTTACAATCTTTTTCATGAGTTAAGCTCCTTAATAATAGTTGAAAGTTTTTTTGTTAAACTTTTTCGATGATATTGATCGATATCTGTGGAATCTACTTTCAAGTTACCCAATATATAGCTGTTATAAAGTTCTAAAATAGCTTTTTTAAGTGATTGTTCATTGTTAAAATCAACCACCACCCCTGAATTTGTAGTATGAATGATGTCCGCAAGGTCTCCATCAGGTGGAGCAATAGCCAAAATTGGGCGCTTTGCTTGCAAATATTCAAATACTTTTCCGGTAATAATTGCTTTAGCACTGGGCACATTATTTACAGGTAACAATAAAACTTGCGCTCTTTTCTGATAGGTTAATACTTCATTGTGAGGCAAATATGAAATTACCTGAGTGTACTGCCATAATTCATTTTCTTTCAGACTTTGCTCAACTTCATCAGCAATTTTTCCTATCAGTTTTAACTGAAATTTAGAAGCAAAATCTTCATTGTTATCAATGATTTCTTTCAGTGCTTTCCATAAATGAATAGGGTTTCTATCTGCATTCATCATTCCAATATGAACCAAGCTAAAACTTTTATCAACCTCAATTGCTATATCCTCAATCACCTCATTATCAAAACCGTTAGTTATAACTTTTACATTCTTTGAAAATTTGCTAAAACTTTTCTGCATTTCTTTACCAACAACTAGTACAACATCAGCTTTTTCAAGAACCTCTTTTTCTAATTGTTCATGTTTATTTTTAGCTTTCTCTGTGAGTGGTAATTGATGAAAATAATCAATTTCTGTCCAAGGGTCTCTAAAATCAGCAATCCATTTAACGTGATGTAACTCTTTCAATTGCAGTCCTATCAAGTGTAAACTATGTGGTGGACCTGTTGTTATAACAACATCTATTTTATTGTTAACCAAATACTTTGATAAAAACTTTACCGATGGTTTTATCCAAAATTTACGAGCATCAGGTATAAAATAATTTGCCCTAATATATTGTGCCATTTTACCAAAAAAAGATGGATTTGGGTCTAAAAAACCTGCACTTTCTTTATTCTTTTTCTTACTAAAAAATGACAAAAAACTGTTCGGTTCTTTGATAGGTATTTTTAAAACTTCTATATCTGGTGCAACTTCCTGTTGAAGTGTTTCATCCAAAATAGGATAGTTAGCATTTTGTGGCGTAAAAACAACCGGGGTAACACCAAATTGCGGTAAATACTTAACGAATTTTAACCATCGTTGTACACCGGAGCCCCCTGCGGGTGGCCAATAATATGTAATTATCAATACTTTCAATTGCTGAACTCCCTGTATAAATTAATCAATGATCTTGAGGTTTTCTCCCAACAAAACTCATTTTCAATAAACTTTTTACCGTTAGAGCCAAGTTCTTTTCTAAGTTGTTCATCCTCATGAAGTAACAAAACCTTTTCAGCAAAATCATCACTATCTTTCTCTTTATGAACAAGACCTATCTTTTTATTCTCTACAATGCTTTTTTGCGCTTTAGCATCACTTACCAATATAGGTTTTTCAAAACTACTATACTGAAAAATCTTATTAGGATAAGCCACATCATGTTGAATATTTCTATACAACGGCGATATACAAATTGAACTGGCAATAATATAAGAGGGGAACAATTCCATGTCCTTCCATCCTTCAAAATCAACTAAATTACTAATGTTCAATTCCTTTACCTTTTCCTTTAAAATAGTGTCGGAAGTATTAGTGCCAACAATCACTAATTTACAATTTTTAATTGTTTTTGCTAGAGTTGGCATAGCCTCAATAGTAGTTAACAAACCTCTTCGAATACCCGTATCACCCAAATAAAGGATTACAAAACTATTTTTATACTTTTCAATGATGCTTTGCTCAATTGTATAATCATTGTAGAATGCTCTTCGTATAGTATTTGGAACAACACTAATTTTCTTTTTGGCAGAAGGTACACGGCTTAAAACCTCTTCCATGAATTCATTAGAAACAGTAATAACTTTCTCTGCTTTTTTAATAAAATACTCTTCCTTTATTTTCCATTTTGATGGTTTAATAAGGTATTTACCGGGAAACTTTTGTAGGTGCGGATAGAATTTCATTATTTCCGGAAGATTATCATGAAGGTCTAAAACTACAGGAAGTTTACATTTTTCAGCTGCTTTAAAAGCTGCCTCTGCTACCCTGATATCATGAATATGCATGGCATCTACGTTTACTTCATTCAAAAAACTTGTAATTTTTTTTTGTATTAAAAACGTATAAAAAGGAACAGTATAAGCCAATGCTGATAATTTGTATTCAATCTTGCTTGACAAATATCTTTTAACACGGATGCCGTTGATAACCTCCTCCCTTTTTTCAGAGGCATTGTATGTTAAACAGAAAAGAAAAACTTCATGACCTTCTTGTACTAAGGTTACTGCCTCGTTTTCAACCCTAGGATCTGGAGGAAATTCCTTATCTAAAATCATTCCTATCTTCATACCACTCTTTCTGCGTAAACGGCGTAATATCTGGGTGTAAACTTTCTTAGTATTGGCCTGATGCCTAGCTTATTTACAGGACTCGTCCATTTTTTAGTTTCTATAATCTTCCAACCAGTTTTATCCAACAACCAATCAAATTGCCAATCTTCAAATTCATGAAAGTGCCTGTCCCACTCTTCATTCTTATTTCTATAGGCTTTGGCAAACCATAAATTTAACGGTACAGTAGCTACTAATTTGGGGGCTTCTATTGCTTTTAGAACGCTAAAAGGAGTCAACAAATGTTCAAATATTTCAAATGCAGTAACAACATCAACCTTGTAATCTTTTACAACTTCTGGCAACAAATCCAAGTCTTCACCTTTTGTATTATGAACCGTATAACCATACTGTTCCATAACCTCGCTAAATTTATTCCGAGTTCCTAAATCTAAAATTGTGGCTGGCACCGGAACTGCTTTTTGCAAAAAATCTATAGTGTGAGAAAACCTCTTAGAATGATGATCCATATCTATTTTCTCTTTTCATAAAAATACCATCCTAATGGTATAAATAATAGCAAAGCATAGGAAATTAACGTAATAGTATTTCCTTTTTCAATGATAGTTGGTTCAAACTTGAAAATTATTTCATGCTTTCCTGCCGGAACAGGCATACCTCGTAATACATAATTCACATTAAAATGTGGTACGTCTACTCCATCAATAGATGCATTCCAACCATTTTTATAATATATATCAGAAAA
>JAGQYU010000129.1 GCA_020435885.1 Flavobacteriaceae bacterium | reverse complement strand
TTCAGTCATGTTTTAGTGGTAAAATTATATTTGTTAAAGCTCGTCAAAAATGGTACTTAACCTTTCGGTGATATCTTCAATAGAACCAACACCATTTACACCGTAATATTTTCCTTGTTTATCATAAAAGTCTTTAAGAATGGCAGTTTTGGTGTTGTATTCATTAAAACGGTTGCGTATCTTTTCTTCATCCTGATCATCAGCTCTACCACTAGTCTCACCTCTTTTCAACAATCTTTCTACCAGTAAATCTTCAGGCACTTCAAGGGCAACCATACCATTGATGGTTTCTCCTTTTTCAGTAAGGAAAGCATCTAGCGCTTCAGCTTGTGAAACAGTTCTTGGGAATCCGTCAAAGATAAAACCATTGGCATCAGGATTTTTATCAACTTCCGCTTTAAGCATATCAATAGTTACTTGATCGGGAACCAAATCGCCTTTGTCCATGTACGATTTTGCGAGTAAACCCAACTCGGTGGCGTTTTTTATATTGTATCTAAAAACGTCTCCGGTAGAGATATGCACTAAACTATATTTTTGTTTTAGAACTTCGGCTTGCGTTCCTTTTCCGGCTCCCGGAGGGCCAAATAATACGATATTTTTCATGTTGTGTGTTGTTAATTGGTATATATCTGGATAATTTCTTCCTAAACCGTTGTAATCTAATCCATAGCCTACTATAAATTTATCAGGAATTTGAATGCCTACATAGTCTATGTGTAATGCTTTTTTATAAACATCAGGTTTAAAAAACAGCGTGGCTATTTTTAATTGTTTTAATTTTTTTGTCCTAAAGATATTGTAAATTTCTTCCAACGTTCCGCCAGTATCAATAATATCTTCTAAAATAATAACTGTTCTGTTTTCAATATTTTCTGTTAGGCCGATCAGTTGTTTTACTTTGCCGGATGAATTAGTGCCTTCATAAGAGGCTAATTTAACGAAAGACACCTCACAATCAAAGCGATAGGTTCTTATAAAGTCTGCCACAAACATAAAAGAACCGTTTAAAATACCTATAAAAAGTGGCGTTTCATCTTTACAGTCCTTTTCGATCAATTGTGCCATTTTGTAAATAGCTTTATTGATCATTTCAGAAGTAATATATGTTTTAAAAAACCTGTCGTGAAGCTTTATTATACTCATTCTACAAATTTAAGAATCAAAATATGGCTGATGATTATTTTTTTAAGTTTTTTTGATAGACATCAAAGGTGCATGGTATTTTCAGCAAATGAGCCTGATTAGGATAAAGATCAGCGTAGGTAGTTGAGCTGATCAATTGATAGTTTAATGAGGTGTACCATTGCTTTAAGAATTTCTTTTCGGGATGCTGATAAGTTGTGGGCTTTAACAGTTCTAATTGTATGGTTTGATACTTATTTGTCATTGCCCAGTTTTCAATGGCTTTTATCAAGGCTGATCCTATACCTTTTTTTCTATGTTGCGGTGATGTTACCAACATGCCAAAACCGCAAATATCATCCTTTACGGGATAAACATGTGCTGCGCCAACAACAAAATCTTTCAGTGTTGCCACCAGAAGTTCTTTTTTTATAATAAAGGCAGTAACTTCATCAATAGTTGTTCGTTGGTAATCGCCATTATGAGGCCAGAAATCACTTTCTGAGGTAAGATACACCTTATTAATAAGCTCAACTATATCAGTAATTTCTTTTGAAGAGAGCTCATTTTCTCCTGGAAATCGAGTGACTATTTTTTTGTAATCCATTAAAAAAGAAAAACCGCTTGAATTGATATCTAAGCGGTTTTAATTATTAGTTTATATCTACTATTTTTTAGAATCTAATTTTTTAGTAGTATCGTACATTATTGGAGATGCTATAAACAATGATGAATATGTACCTACTACAATACCAACTATCATGGCAAACATAAATCCTTTGATAGAATCTCCACCAAAGAAGAAGATTGCCAATAACACTACCAATGTGGTAGAAGAAGTGTTAATAGTTCTACCTAATGTTGTACTTAAACCTTCATTAGTAGTTCTGTACAATGTCCATGAAGGATGTTTTCCTAAGAATTCTCTGACCCTGTCAAATACAATCACCGTATCGTTCAATGAGTAACCAACCACAGTTAACAATGCAGCTACGAATGATTGGTCAATTTCCATATCAAACGGCAATAATTTGTAGAATAAAGAAAATATGGCAAGTACTATTAACACATCATGGAAAACTGCAACAACTGCACCTAAACTGAACTGCCATTTTCTGAATCGTAATAAGATATATAGGAAAACTACAACCAGCGACGCAAAAACAGCTAATACAGCACCTTTTTTAATATCATCTGCAATAGTTGGCCCAACTTTGATAGATTGCATAATACCAACTTGCTGGTCAGTTTCACCACCTTTAAAATGTTCAAAAGTAATATCAGAAGGCAGATGCGATTTTAATCCATTGTAAAGTAACTCCTGCACTTCATCATCAACTGTTACAGCATTATCATCAATTTTGTATTTGGTAGTAATCTTTAACTGATTAGAACCTCCAAATGTCTTTACTTCAGGAGCATCTCCATATACTTCTTTTAATGAAGCGGCAACTTGAGTGGCACTCACATCTTCAGCAAAACGTACGGTATAGGTTCTACCACCAGTAAAGTCAACTCCATAATTAAGACCATTTGTAAACAATGAAGCTAAACCAATTATTATAATAGTTCCTGAAACGATATAGGCAATTTTACGTTTTTTAAGGAAATCAACTGTAATATTTTGAAACCATCCTTTAGTGATAGCTGTATTAAAGGTCATAGTATTACCTTTTTCTACATACCAATCAACCAATAATCTGGTTACAAAAATGGCAGTAACCAATGAAGTAGCAATACCTATCATCAATGTAGTTGCAAAACCTCTAATAGGCCCTGTACCAAATATATAAAGGATAATACCTGTTAGAAAAGTAGTAATATTAGCGTCTATAATGGCTGAGTAAGCACCTTCGTAACTAAAACCTTCTTTAATGGCTTCTTTCAAAACTTTACCTCTGCCTAAGGCTTCTTTAATACGTTCGTAAATAATTACGTTGGCATCTACAGACATACCAATGGTTATGATGATACCTGCAACGCCCGGCAGTGTAAGTGTGGCTCCGAATGCTGTAAGTACACCAAAAATGAATAAGATATTAACCACAAGGGCTATATCTGCCCAGATACCTGCTTTTCCATAGTAAAATATCATCCATGCAAGTACTAACAATAATGCAATGCCAAACGAAATCATACTGCTATTGATAGCTTCTTTTCCTAGAGAAGGCCCTACAATATCAGATTGAATGATACGTGCAGAAGCGGGTAACTTACCAGATTTTAATGCATTTGCTAAATCCTGAGCTTCTTCAATGGTCATGCTTCCACCGGAAATGGTACTTCTGCCATCAGTCATGGCTACTTTTACAACTGGGGCAGAATATACATAATCATCCAATACAATAGCTATAAAATCTCCTACATTATTAGTTGTTAATGTAGCCCATTGCCTTGTTCCGGTACTGTTCATAGTTAAAGAGACTTCCGGTCTGCTCATTAGGTCAAACTCTTGGCTTGCATTGGCAATTACATCACCTTCAATGGCGGCTATATCATCACGGTTAGATTTTATAGCATATAAGCTAACAATATCTGTTTCTTTTGAAGGTTTAGCGTCCCATAAGAATTTAGCATAGGTCATATCTGAAGGAAGTAAGGCTCTTACTTCTCTCATAGAAAGATATTCATTAACCTGAGCAGTATCTTTAACATTGGCATAACCCACTACGGAACTTCTTTGTTCTTGTGTTTGAGGAAAATTTGGTATCAGCACAGAGAACAGTGGAGCGGTTTCTTTAATGTTTACAGAATCTTCTGCTTTACCTAGCAAGGCGTCAATTTCTGAAGTTGCAGAAGTGTCAGCCTGTTCAACAGTTTCTTCTTTTTCAGATTTTAAAATCTCTGCAAGTTTTGTGTTAGCATTTGCAAAGAATTGAGAAGTTTCGAAATTATCATGTACTTCCCAAAACTGTAATTTAGCAGTACTTTGTAGTAACTTTTTAACACGACCAACATCTTTAGCTCCTGGCAACTCTATCAATACTCTACCGGATTCTCCAACACGTTGAATATTTGGTGAAGTAACCCCAAAACGGTCAATACGATTACGCAATACTTCAAAAGCAGTGCTTATAGAAGCTTTTACCTCATCTCTTAAAACTTGTTTAACTTCTTCATCAGTAGATTTAAAGTCAATTCTGTCTTTGAATGATCTGTTCCCGAAGATACTTGGATCACTAAGTTTTACCGAACCCTTACTTGCATTGTCAAAAGCTTTGAAAAATAGTTCTATATAGGTTTCATCACTTTCTTTTTGTGCAGCAGTGGCATCGTCTAATGCTTTGTTAAAAACAGGGTTTTTAGAATCGTTTGATAATCCTTTTAGGATATCTCTTACAGATACTTCTAATGTGGCATTGATACCACCTTTTAGGTCAAGCCCAAGATTGATTGCTGACTCTTTTACTTCGTTGTATGTGTACTTATTGACAAGGTAGTTGGCAACAGGTACATTAGCAACAGAATCTAAGTATTGGTTTTCTTTTTCTACATCACCGTTTGCGTAGGTTTTTGCATCATTTTCTATTTTATTATTTACCCAAGTAAACGAAAGGTAATAGGCACATATTAAGCCAAATATGATGACAAATGTCCTGATAAGTCCTTTATTTTGCATGCTCCGTCTTTTTAAAAAATCTTCAAATTGTAATTAACGGGCAAATATAGGGTTTCAATTCAGAATAGACAATTGTTTTACCGTTTTTTGTAGTTGGTTGTTTTAGGAAGAGTTTAACACCTAAAACAAGGTGGAAAATTATACCACTCAAAGGTTTATTTTTGGGGCGTAAATTTGTTATCTTCGCTAACTAAAAATAATAAAAATGAGTTTTCTTTCAGATATTGAAATTGCGCAACAAACAAAACTACTACATATAAAAGAAATTGCCGATAAACTAACTATTAATGAAGATGATCTGGAACTTTACGGAAAATATAAAGCAAAGTTACCATTACACTTAATTGATGAAGGAAAAATAAAACAGAACAACCTTGTGTTGGTTACTGCCATAACTCCAACACCAGCAGGTGAGGGTAAAACAACGGTTTCTATCGGGTTAACAGAAGGCCTGAACAAAGTGGGTAAGCAGGCTACAGTGGTATTGAGAGAACCTTCGTTAGGCCCTGTTTTTGGCATTAAAGGAGGCGCAGCAGGGGGGGGCTATTCACAGGTAGTACCTATGGAAGATATTAATTTGCATTTTACCGGAGATTTCAATGCAGTTGAAAAAGCGAATAATTTACTGGCAGCTTTGATTGATAATAATTTACAAAATTCAGTTGGTAATCTTGGAATTGATCCCCGTACCATTGCTTGGAAACGTGTGATTGATATGAATGATAGGTCTTTGC
>JAGQYU010000128.1 GCA_020435885.1 Flavobacteriaceae bacterium | reverse complement strand
TTAGCATTTATGTAGTTAAATACACCGATGGTTGCAATACCGAAGAGAATATTAATAAGTAAACTCGTCAATAAAAAAATAAGGTTTACAAATGCATGTTTCCACTTTCTATAACCAAATTTGAATAAGGGAAAGAACCCTTCTAAAGACCAACTCAAAGAAAGGCAAACAATAACCCACACCAGTTTTTGCCACGAAGGCATTTGCTCAAAAAAAGTAATAAAATTTTCCAATGGCTTTTAGATTAGTTACTTACAAACCTACATAATTTTAGGTTAAAAAATAAAAAAACCTGCTTTGATGTAAGCAGGTTTTAAAAAGTGTTTTTAAAATTTATCGTTTTGCTTTTTGTTTTAATAAAGCCAGTTGAATTACTTCTTTCATGGTATCCACATAATGGAATTTAAGTCCTGTAAGGTAATCGGCTTTAATTTCATTGATATCTTTTTCGTTGTCTTTACAAAGAATTATCTCTTTGATGTTAGCTCTTTTTGCGGCCAAAATCTTTTCTTTAATACCGCCAACAGGTAACACTTTGCCACGCAGTGTAATTTCACCTGTCATTGCTAAACGTGATTTTACTTTTCTTCCCGTAAAGGATGACACTAACGATGTAAGCATAGTTATCCCTGCACTTGGGCCATCTTTTGGGGTAGCTCCTTCAGGAATATGTATATGCACATTTTTACTTTCCAGCTCTTTTTGATCAATGCCAAACTCTTCAGCATTGGCTTTGATATATTCCATGGCAATTGTGGCAGATTCTTTCATTACCTGACCCAAATTGCCCGTAATGGTAAGGCTTCCTTTACCTTTGGAGAGGATGGATTCGATGAACAAAATATCACCACCTACACTGGTCCATGCTAATCCGGTTACTACACCCGGCACATCATTTCCTTCATATTTATCACGTTCTAAACGTGCAGGACCTAGTATTTTTTCAATATCCTCATTAGTTATTTTAACACTATATTCCTGCTCCATAGCTATGGATTTTGCAGCATACCGTACAACTTTAGCAATCTGCTTTTCCAGCCCTCTTACACCTGATTCTCTAGTATAACCCTCAACAATTTTTTCTAATTGAGGCTTAGCTATTTTTAAATTATCAGTAGTTAAGCCATGTTCTTTCAATTGTTTTGGAAGCAAATGCCTTTTGGCGATCTCCAATTTTTCTTCAATAATATAACCCGAGATATCTATGATTTCCATACGATCTCTCAACGCCCAAGGAATAGTTGATAAACTATTGGCTGTAGCCACAAATAGCACTTTTGAAAGATCATAACCAATCTCTAAATAATTATCATAGAAAGATGTATTTTGTTCAGGGTCAAGAACTTCAAGCATAGCAGAAGATGGGTCTCCACTATGAGTATTACCTGCTAGCTTGTCAATTTCATCCAATACAAATACAGGATTGGAAGTGCCAGCTTTTTTGATACTCTGAATAATTCTTCCCGGCAAAGCTCCAATGTAGGTTTTTCTATGCCCTCTTATCTCAGCTTCATCTCGAAGGCCTCCTAGAGAAACGCGCACATATTTTCGACCCAAAGACTCTGCAATGGATTTTCCCAATGATGTTTTACCTACCCCTGGAGGGCCATACAAGCAAATGATGGGCGATTTCATATCACCTTTTAGTTTTAAAACTGCAAGATGCTCTATGATGCGTTCTTTTACTTTTTCGAGTCCAAAATGGTCTCTATCTAATATTTTTTGAGCTTTTTTTAGATCGAACTTATCAGCAGTGTATTCATTCCAAGGCAGTTCCAGTAATAGGTCCAAATAATTTCGTTGAACGGAATATTCAGCAACTTGAGGATTCATTCGTTGTAGCCTGCCAATTTCTTTTTCAAAAACCTCAGCAACTTCAGCATTCCATTTTT
>JAGQYU010000127.1 GCA_020435885.1 Flavobacteriaceae bacterium | reverse complement strand
CTTGTTCGGTACTTGTCCCAAAATCGAACATCTTAATTCGACTGCCTTTAAATGGGTTATGAGATGGAGTGTACAAGATATATTTCCAATGACTGAGTTCCTTGATACACCGATGGTAAGTAGATTTTGAACCAATTTTTGAAAATGCCATTACTTCTTCGCGGTTGATATAAAATTCTTCTTTGAAGAAGTTATAATTCCATATCTGAAATAAGGCAACATACAAGCTGATATGTGTGGGATTCAAGCGACTATCCCTAAAAAATTGATCAAACACACCATTGAGATGTTTTATGTAGTTGGTATCTTCCAAAACAATACTTAAAAGATATTTTCCACCCTGTTTTTCTCCAATACCTGCATTATTTCATTGTAATCATAAAATAATGATCGGCCTATTTTGGTGTAGGGAATCGTACCATTTAGTCTCAGGTTTTGAAGTGTACTAGGTGACATTCCCAGAAGTTTGAGTACCTCGGAGGTCCTCATCCATTTTTTTGTAGAGTGATTATTATATTCTTGAAAAAGTTGTTTGATCTCTTCCATGAGTTCCATTTTAAACTCATACAAATCATCGGTAGTGATAATAGCTGTAGCCATAGTATTATATTTTAGTTAAAAGCAAAGCCGCCAATTATCCCCTAAATAGACTGACGGCTTATGCACAATTTGACTTCACAATGCAAACTTGAATAAGTATTATTGAATTTTTAACCAAGGAACAACCAACTTGGTTGATTTTTTTTAGTTTAATTTTTGATAATATTTCAGGGTTTTTATGTCAGAAAAAGGATCAAATCGTCTAAAAAATAATAAAAATGTACAGTTAAGTTGGCCAATATTGAAACAACCAAGTTGGTTACACCTTGGTTGTTTTCAGGCATCCAGCTCATCCATATGATCCAATAGTGAATCCCTTAATTTATCGAGGAATTTTGTTCGGTTAATTTTTCGGTTTCTTAAGGTTAAATAGGTACGGTAATAATCACCTAATTCAACATTAAACAACTCCTCTGCAATAGATGCCAATTGACTAATATCAGCTGTTCCGCTATTGATGGCACCACTAGAATGTAGTGCATAGATCAATTCGGTTAAGGCAACTTTGGAACAGGTCCAATGTAACGGAGATTTTTTATGAAGGTCTAATATATTGATGGCATGTGGGTTTTTAAGTTGAAATAACCTGTTCTTAAGATAATTGGTAAACCGTTCATATGCATATACTTTACCAAGTAAAATATCATGAGAAGTACTAAATTCTGGTGGGCGAAAATAAGCTTTGGTATTGGTGATATTCAAAGAATTGCCATTTTCCCGGGTATAATATACTTTATCTAATTCAGTATGCCCCTCCTTGACATATTGAATAAATTCGAGGTTGTAATGAAAGAATTTGTTGGCTTTTCGAATTTTGTATTTCACATAATCTTTTTGTTCCTGGATATTGGCTTTTGGGAATTGAATTTCCAATGAGCGAATTTCAGTATAATAGATCAATTCAGTTAAAGGGATAACCTTAATGCTTTTAAAAAAGTTGATTTCATCTGTTTCACCCTGAAAGGATTCAGAAACTACTATTTTATTCATCTCAGATAAAATATCCCTACATAATAATATCGATTGACTCGATTGGATAACCATATCCGGATATTGTTCTTTGATTTCATTTAATTGTTGTTGAAGTCTTTGGAGTAATATTTCGAATCTCATGGCAGGTTGATTTAGGGGAAATGGATTCTTATTCATGGAAAAAGTTGCCTTATTTCCATGTAAAATAAACTATGTAAGGTTTTAGTTGTTTTCTTAAAATATTCTTAACAAATATTATGCCTATAATAATATATGATACATTCTACAATAAAAAGTTGCATTTATTGTAAACGTCTTTATAGTGAGTGATAATAACTAATGAATTAGTCAGATTGAGAAGGTTCAACCTCTAATTTAATATATTGATGTAGGTCTTTCTGTATATTTAGCATATGATTTTTTACTTCTTCGGAATACCCAGTCTCAATTTCAACCGGTTTTTCCT
>JAGQYU010000126.1 GCA_020435885.1 Flavobacteriaceae bacterium | reverse complement strand
CCAATCAATGGTTTTAAACTTGGCAATCTGTAATCTTCAGGAGAACGGGTAGCAAAAATGATATCTAAAATATATTTTTCAATCTTTTCGTCCATGTAAACTTCTTTTACAGCCTCTCTTGCACTCAATATCTCTTTCAGACCAACAACAGCGTTTACCTTGTCAAAATCGCCTTTAAGATTATTCCGCATAATGAGTTGCTCCTCGTTTATCTTTGGATAATCAATAACTGTTTTTAGCATAAAACGGTCTACCTGAGCTTCGGGTAGCGGATACGTTCCTTCTTGTTCAATTGGGTTTTGCGTGGCCATTACCAAAAATGGTTCCGGTAGTTTGAAAGATGACTCGCCAATAGTTACTTGATGCTCTTGCATGGCTTCCAACAAAGCCGATTGTACTTTTGCCGGTGCTCTGTTAATCTCATCAGCCAGTACAAAATTTGCAAAAACAGGACCTTTTTTTATAGAAAAATCATTCTCTTTTACATTATAGATCATTGTTCCGATAACATCTGCCGGAAGCAAATCTGGTGTAAACTGAATTCTGCTAAAAGAACCTTTAACCGCTTTGGCCAATGTATTTATTGACAATGTTTTTGCTAAACCAGGCACTCCTTCCAATAGTATATGTCCGTTTCCTAAAAGACCTATCAGCAATCGTTCAATCATATGTTTTTGACCAACGATTACTTTATTCATCTCTAAATTCAATAAATCAACAAAGGCACTTTCTTTTTCAATTTTCTCATTAATTGCTCTGATGTCTACACTTGAATTTTGTATTTCCATTTTCTCTTTGTAAAGTTTTTGTAAGACTACTCTAAATTTCGGTTAACAAACTTACTGTTTAACGCAGCTTTTTGCTGTTAAAATTTGGTTAAAATAAGGGCTTACCGAAGATTTTAAGGGTATTTTAAGAATAAGAAAAGAGTAGTAGTTTTTTATCAAATTGTAATTATTTTTTTGATTTATGTTTTGCGTTTAATATTGTTCGTCATCACTGGGGAAATCCTTGCTTTTTACATCTTTGATATATTGTTGAAAAGCATTGTTCATTTCGGTATAAAGATCGAGATATCTTCTTAAAAACCTTGGACTGAATTCATGGGTCATCCCCAACATATCATGGGTTACCAGTACCTGACCATCAACACCCCCACCTGCTCCAATGCCAATTACGGGAATGGTTAACTCTTTTGCTACTTCCTCGCCAAGTTTAGCAGGCACTTTTTCTAAAACCAACGCAAAGCAACCTAATTCCTCTAACATTTTTGCGTCTTCTTTCAGTTTTTCAGCCTCATCCTCTTCTTTTGCCCTAACAGTATAAGTCCCAAATTTATAGATTGATTGCGGCGTAAGACCCAAATGCCCCATTACGGGGATACCAGCTGTTAATATTCTGGAAATAGATTCAGCTATTTCTTTACCTCCCTCTAACTTTACGGAATGCGCCCCGGATTCTTTCATTATTCTGATGGCAGAATCCAATGCGTTTCTGGAGTTACCCTGATATGTTCCAAACGGAAGGTCAACTACTACCAAACTACGTTCAATTGCTCTAACCACAGATGAAGCATGATATATCATCTGGTCTAAAGTAATAGGCAATGTTGTTTCATGCCCTGCCATTACGTTAGAAGCAGAATCGCCCACCAAAATAATATCCACCCCTGCATGATCTACAATTTTAGCCATAGTATAATCATAAGCAGTGAGCATGGCTATTTTTTCACCATTACGTTTCATCTCAACAAGAGATTTAGTAGTGATTCTTTTATATTCTTTCTTAGCTGTTGACATTATCGTTTATTTTTTATCCTTTTTCTACTGCTTCCCATTCTTTTTCTAGAATTGAAGGGAAAATAGTTGGTGCTAATTTTTTGACTGGTTCATATAAGGCAGAATTCTGCAATTCTTCTTCACCAACAAAAGGTATTGCCTTGTTCAGTTTGCTGAAAATAATAAGCACTACGCTCAAAATCAACGCTGTTTTGGCAATACCAAACAATGCTCCGAATGTTTTGTTCATTAATCCTAACTCTGCCGAATCTGCTATTTTTGTCAGAAACTTTCCTGCCAAAGAAATAACAATCACAATAATAATAAAAGTAGCTGTAAAGGCTATAATTTGAATGTATTTTTCTGTCCATTCAACTCTGTCTTTAAGAAAATCAGCAATAATGTACGAAAAATGGATGGCTCCATACAAACCCAGCGCCAATGCCACCAACGAAGCTATCTCAACAAAAAATCCTCTCAAAAATCCTCTAACCAAGCCGAAAATCAATATAGCTGCCAGTATGATATCTAGTGTATTCATTGTTTAATTTTAGCAAATATAATCTAATAATTTATACTTCCTCAATGGTTAAAGATTCACCAATATAAACCAGTATTTTTTTTATTACGTTGTAATTCAATTGTGATACTACATCTGCATATTTTTCTAACTGTTGAATATGATCCGCAGTCTGTTTTCCAGTTTTATAATCAATGATCACGGCTTCATTATTCTCGTTGATCACTAACCTGTCGGGGATTATAATTTCACCTTGCCGAGTGAGAATTTCCCTTTCATTATATACAGTTAAATTATGTTTATAATATATTTTTAATTCGGGATGCTCTGTAATTGACTGCAAGATATGTTCTATGCTTTCCTTTTCGGATGCATTGATATATCCTTCCAAGACATATTTTTCGATGGTTTCTTCAATATCATCTTCCGTTTTGATGAACGATAAAAGTTCATGAATTAAATTTCCATAGGTTATAGACGCTCCTGCTTCTGTACCCCATAAAACAGATGAGCTGGGCACAATGGTAATATTATGCGATTGCCACGAAGTACTTGTAAAACCAGTTAATTCTACAGCATTTTTTAAAGAATCTGTCTTTTTAGAAATTCTTTTACTATTGCCGAAACTTACTTCCTGTAAAGTATCATCCCACTTTCCAACAGATTGTAAAAAGTGCTTTAAAAACTGTGAAGACGACCTTAAATTGCCCTCGGTCTTTTTATTTTCGCCAATAATATATAATTGTTCAACAGCCCTTGTAAAAGCTACATACAACAGATTAAAATTGTCTAATTCCAGTTCGTTTTTATGGTGATTGTACAAATAATTGCCTACCTCTCCGGATTGCTCCAACGCTTTGTTACAACTAACCAGTAAGGTTTCAAAACCGTTATAATTACCTTTTGCATCTGACAAAGGATACCATACTTTAGGGCTTTGCTCTTTATAAATATCTAAATCAAAAGGGTAAATAACCACAGGAAATTCCAACCCTTTAGATTTATGGATGGTCATAATCCTCACAGCATTTTTCTCTTCCGGAACTACAATGCTCAATGTGTCTTTCTTTTCGTCCCAATACTCTAAAAAAGCAGCAATATCCGTTGCTTTTTGTTGTGAAAACTGTAATACCTCATCCAAGAAAAATTGCAGGTAAGCATCCGCTGAGATATTCAAATTAAAGGTTCTGATAATATATTCAACTGATTCGTACAAAGACAAACTATAAAAAGTATCTTCTTTAAAATCAGTTATATAAAAGTCTTTTTTATCCAGATACTTCTTTAAAAAATCATGTTTATCATCAGTAAGGTTAAAATGATCGTACAAATAATACAACACATTGAATTTTGCCTCTTTGTGCTGTTTATTTTGCAAATACTTAAGAAGATTAATGATGAAAATTACCTTTTCGGAATTTTGAAGCAGCAAGGTTTCTGAGCTGATAATAGTAATGCCATTATTTGATAAAAAATCTGCAATGGCAACCCCTTGTTTTCTGGTTCTAGTTAAAATACAGATTTCATTCAGGTTGAACTGATCTTCAATCATATTGACTAGTTCCAAAACTTTTTCAGCGTAGGCTTCTTCTTTTTCTTCCCCATTCAAATCATCTAAAAAAGAAAGTTGTACATAGCCTCCCTCCTTTTTGGTAAACCGCTGCTGATTTTCATTGGTATAAATATCTGCGTACTCTTGTTTATTAAAAAATCCGGCAACATGCTGAAAAAATTTGTTATTGAAATCAATAACCTCCGTATAACTTCTGTAATTGGTATCCAACGGAACAATGCCTTTAGGGATGTAAAAAGGATTATGCTCCGGTGTATTTCCATCATAGGAAAGTTTTGAGAATTGTTCCGGTTCACTGCCACGCCATCTATAAATGGACTGTTTGGTATCTCCCACTAACAACAAACTGGTGCCTTCTTGAGACAACGCATTGTTAATAAGCGGAATTAAATTTTGCCACTGCAATTGCGAGGTGTCCTGCATTTCATCAATGAAATAATGCTTGAAACGTTCGCCAATACGTTCGTAAATATATGCTGCAGGCTGCTGTTGCAAATTTTTACTGATGAGTTGATTGAATTCAGCATTTAAGCGAATGTTATTTTCTTCTTTCAATTCATCCAAACTTTTGTTGATACTGCTCAACACCGCTAACGGCACTAAACTTGTCAAGAAAAGTTTGTTAAGTGTATATTGTTTGAATATAATTTCAGAATTACTGTAAAGTCCAATCAGTCTATCAATAATTGCATCAATTGAAGCTTTAACATTTTCAGATTTATTTTTTGTATAAAAAGTGTTTGCGATGATGCTTTTTGCCAACCCTTTATCAGGATCATAACTAACTGATTCCAAATTATTGATAAGGTTTTGGAAATGTTTTGGAAACTGAGTATAGTAAAAATCTTTATGATCAACCTTAGCATTTTCTATAATTTCCAGCCCTTTTTTACCTATTTTGTCTAATTCTCTTTCAAAAACTTTCTGATTCTTTATCAGCTTTTGCTTAAGGTCTAAATATTCGGTAAGTGGTTTTTCATTGAGATGCTCAACATGAAGTCTATCGCTTTCATTCAATAAAAGTTGCGCTATTTCTCTCAGCTCCCTGCTTATATCCCACGACTTATCTTCATTAGTTTTATCGAGTGAAAATTCAATCAAAATCTTTGTCAACGTTTCATCTTCACCCATCTTGGAAAGTAGCGCATCAACGGCTTCATTTAGCAAAGATTTGGCATCCATTTCCACTTCAAAATTGATAGAAAGCCCCAAATCCAATGCAAAACTACGGATAAGCCTATGCGTAAAACTATCAATGGTAGTAATGTTAAAAGCAGCATAGTTATTCAAAATACTTTTCAATACTTTCGCCGCTCTTTGATGAATGATAATTTCAGTGATGTTCAACTCATTTTCAATAAGTAAAAACATATCTGTCTTCTGTTGAAGTATCTCCGATTTTGAAAAAGTTCTGAGATTAGCAATAACTCTTTCCTTCATTTCGGCAGCAGCTTTATTGGTAAAGGTAACTGCCAAAATATGCCTAAAGTAATTCGGATCAGCAGTTTTGAGTACTATCTTTAAATACTCTTTTACTAATGTAAAGGTCTTACCACTGCCGGCTGAAGCATTATAAACATGAAATGTAGAAGATTGCTGCACACTAAAGTTTTGTGCAAATTACGATTTTATCTAATATATTAGCCTAGCCCCACATCCATACTCATCATAATAATAAAACCACCTATAAAGCCCATGGTGGCAATATCGGTATGTTTATCTAACTGTGTTTCGGGTATCACTTCTTCCACTACTACAAAGATCATTGCTCCGGCAGCAAATGCCAATGCATAAGGTAAAATAGGTTCAAAAGTTAATACAGCCCAAGCACCCAAGACTCCTGCAATCGGTTCTACAATAGCGGAGAGTTGTCCGTACCAAAAACTTTTAAATCGGCTAAGCCCTTGTCTTCGCATAGGCATAGCTACAGCAAAACCCTCAGGGAAGTTTTGTAAACCTATACCTATTGCCAACGCTACAGCTCCGCCTATGGTAGCCCCTTCAAAACCTGCGGCTACACCTCCAAAAAGTACGCCAACGGCTAACCCTTCTGGGATGTTATGTAAGGTTATTGCCAAAACTAGCAAGGTAGTTCTATGCCAAGGCGTTTTGATACCTTCTGCTTCTTCTTTTTTGAAATTTATGTGTAAGTGCGGTAGTATTTTATCCAATCCGAAAAGGAAAACGGCGCCTAACAAAAACCCAACGGCGGATGGAATTACCTTTACAAAACCTTCGCCTTGACTCATTTCTATAGCAGGGTTTAACAAACTCCAAAAACTGGCCGCAACCATTACACCTCCAGTAAAACCCAACATACCATCCAATAATGCTCTGTTAGCCCCTTTGAAAAGAAATACTAATGATGCCCCAGCCGCAGTCAACAGCCATGTAAATGTTGTTGCATACAACGCCGCCACAACGGGGTCAATACTTGTTAAATATACTATTACTTTATCTATCATAAACTATGCTTTTACCAATAAATTTGTTGCTACTTCTTCTGTAATACTAAATTGTGTATTGTCAATTTCTATTTCCATACTGTTATCAAAAGGTTCTTTGCTTAGCACCCTTATAGTGTTTCCAATTGAAATATTCTTTTTGTTCAGATATTTTAAAAAATTATCGGATGAATCTTCAACACCCAACAATATACTCTGCTCATTTTCATTTAGTTGAGAAAGTTTTATCTTTTTTCGTTTAGTGAAATTTCCATCCTTGTCGGGAATTGGGTCTCCATGTGGATCATGTGTGGGAAACTCTAAAAACGAATCTAATTGTTGGATCAATTTTTCGGATTTTATATGTTCAAGCTGTTCAGCTACATCATGCACCTCATCCCATGAAAAATGGAGCTTATCTACTAAAAATGTTTCCCACAGCCTATGCTTTCTAACAATATTTGAAGCTATTTTTCTGCCTTTATCAGATAATTTTACACCTTGGTATTTTTTATAAATGACCAATTCTTTTTCTGCCAATCGTTGCAACATGTCTGTAACTGAAGATGCTTTCGATAACACTTTTTTAGCAATCAGGTTTGTGCTGACACCTTTACCGGTATCAATCTCCAATGCGTAAATGGCTTTTAAATAATTCTCTTCGGCTTGAGAAAACATGTTACCTTTTTTGACAAAAGTAAAAATATTTTTAGACTTATCTAAAAATTAGATTATAATTCTAATATATACTATCTTTGAAAGAACCTAAAACCCCTTAGCAATGCTTACCCATCAAAAAGATAAATTCAGCCTTCCGGAACATATTACATATCTCAATGGTGCTTATATGTCTCCACAACTGAAAACTGTTGAAAAAATTGGTATTGAAGCACTTTCTAAAAAAAGTTTCCCGTACGAATATACTGTAGATGATTTTTTTGATGGAGCCACAAAACTTAGAAAAGTTTTCGCCAATTTTATTGATGCTCCTGATTACCTGAATACAGCCATTATTCCATCCGTTTCATATGGAATGGCAACAGTAGCTAGGAACATACAACTAAAAAAAGGTGATGAAATTATTATAGCTGAGGCTCAGTTTCCCAGTAATGTATATGCATGGCAAGAACTCGCCAAAAAATATGATGCCACTCTAAAAATAGTTAGCCCACCAAAAGACTATACAAACCGTGGAAAAATATGGAATCAAAATATACTGGATGCCATTAATTCTAAAACCGCTTTAGTAGCTATTGCACCGATTCACTGGGCTGATGGCACATTGTTTGACCTAAAAGCTATTCGACAAAAAACTAATCACCACGATGCTTTATTAGTAATTGACGGCGCACAAGCATTAGGTGCCTTACCATTTTCAGTTAAAGAAATACAACCAGATGCCTTGATAACTGTGGGTTATAAATGGTTGCTAGGCCCTTATGGATTGGGAATGGCTTATTATTCAGATAAATTCTTGAATGGCGACCCTATTGAGTATAGCTGGATCAACCGTTATAATAGTGAAGATTTTACGCAATTAGTTAATTATCAAGAAAATTACCAACCAAAAGCAGGGCGTTTTAACATGGGAGAATACAGCAATTTTATTACTGTGCCCATGCTAACCAAAAGCATAGAGCAACTGGCCGAATGGCAACCAAAAAACATTGAGCAGTATTGTAAAAGTATTTCCGCTAAGGCAATTGATACATTAAGAGAGTTGGGTTGTTTTATTGAAGAAGATTCGTATAGAGGCAAACATATGTTTGGCGTATATCTGCCAAAACATATTGATCTGAGTAAATTAAAACAACAACTTATAGAAAATAATATTTATGTTTCATACCGTGGTGATGCTATACGAGTTTCACCAAATGTATATAATAATGAAAATGATTTTGAAAAGATGATTTCTTGTTTTCAAAATATTTGATTCTAATTTTTCATTTTTAATTGCATCATTTATCTTTGCCCAAAATTCTAACAATTGAGCAAACAAGCCATTGTTAATTTATACCAACAATCTGAAAAAGTAAAGCAGATTGTTCAACAACTACAACAAGAAAACCAAAAGCTGCAATTACAGCATTTGGCCGGATCGTCATTGTCTTTTGTCATTTTCAGCACCTTTACACAGCTTGAAAAACCATACTTGCTCATTTTCAATGACAAAGAAGAAGCCGCCTATTATCTAAATGATCTAGAGCAATTACTCGGTGAACAACATGTACTTTTTTACCCGGGTTCGTATCGCAGACCTTATCAAATAGAGGAAACCGATAATGTAAATATTTTATTGCGTTCAGAGGTGTTGAACCGCATCAATTCTCGTAAAAAACCTGCTATTATTGTTACCTATCCTGATGCCCTTTTCGAAAAAGTGGTTACTAAAAGTGAGCTAGAACGCAATACCTTAAAACTAAGTGTTGGCGAGCAAATTTCGTTAGATTTTGTTAATGAAATGCTTTTTGAATATCACTTTAACCGTGTTGATTTTGTATCAGAACCGGGAGAATTTGCCGTTCGTGGGGGTATTGTAGATGTTTTTTCTTTTTTGAATGATAAACCTTACCGAATTGAGTTTTTTGGAGACGAAGTTGACAGCATCCGAACCTTTGATGTAGAAACACAGCTTTCGCTGGAGCAGGAAAAGAAGATCAGCATTATGCCTAATGTTGAGAATAAAAAACTACAAGAAAAACGTGAGAGTTTCCTTAAATACATTTCCGGCAAAACCATCATCCATGTAAAAAATAAAGAGTTACTTTTTGACAGACTAAATGCACTTTTTGAAAAAGCAACTACTGCTTTTTCGGAAATAAAATCAGAAGTAAAACTTTCTGAACCTAAAGAACTTTTTTGTAATGGTGATTTTATTAAAAATCAACTGGAAGATTTTAGTCTTATTGAAATAGGCAATCCCGTTATTGCGATTCCGAGTACTCGGGAGAAGCAATCTCAAATAGATTTTCAAACTCAACCACAACCATCATTCAATAAGAATTTTGAGCTACTTATCAAAAATTTGAATGAAAATACGGAAAATGGTATTGAAAATTATCTTTTCTGCTCTAATGAAAAACAAGCCGAGCGTTTTCACGATATTTTTGAAGATGTTGATGCCAATGTGGCTTACAAAACACTGGTATTTCCTCTCTATCAAGGGTTTATAGATAAAGAACTAAACATTGCCTGTTATACCGATCATGAAATTTTTGAACGCTATCATAAATTCCGCTTAAAGACCGGTTTCAACAAAAAACAGGCAATTACCTTAAAAGAGCTAACTAATTTAGAAATTGGCGATTACGTTACACATATCGACCATGGTATTGGGAAGTTTGGCGGTCTGCAAAAAATTGATGTAGAAGGTAAGCAACAAGAAGCCATCAAGCTTATTTATGGCGATAGAGATGTACTGTACATCAGCATCCATTCGCTGCATAAGATCACCAAATTTAATGGTAAAGACGGCAAGGAACCAAAAATATACAAGTTAGGCTCCAATGCTTGGAAAGCGCTGAAACAAAAGACCAAATCTCGTGTCAAACAAATTGCGTATGACCTTATTCAACTCTACGCCAAGCGAAAAATACAAAAAGGGTTCTCTTTTAAACCTGATACCTTTATGCAATTAGAGCTCGAATCGAGTTTTATTTATGAAGATACTCCTGATCAGTTAAGTGCTACGCAAGATGTAAAATCTGACATGGAGAACGAACAACCCATGGACCGTTTGGTGTGTGGTGACGTAGGGTTCGGTAAAACAGAAGTTGCTATACGAGCCGCTTTTAAAGCAGTTGACAATGGTAAACAGGTGGCCGTGTTAGTACCCACAACTATTTTGGCTTTTCAACATTTTAAAACTTTTTCGGAGCGTTTAAAAGATTTTCCGGTAATTATTGATTATCTGAATCGTTTTAGGTCTGCCAAACAACGTTCTGAAATTATAAAAGGTCTAAAAGAAGGTAAAATTGATATCATCATCGGCACGCATCAACTGGTAAATAAAGATGTAATTTTTAAAGACTTAGGGCTTTTAATTGTTGATGAAGAGCAAAAATTCGGTGTTTCCGTTAAGGATAAATTAAAGACCATTAAAGAAAATGTTGATACGCTAACATTAACAGCTACGCCTATCCCCAGAACACTACAATTTTCGCTGATGGCCGCCCGTGATCTTTCAGTTATCAATACGCCACCACCCAACAGACATCCCATTGAAACACATGTTATTCGTTTTAATGAAGAGTTGATAAGGGATGCTGTTCAATATGAAATTTCGAGAGGTGGACAGGTATTTTTTATTCACAATAGGATTGAAAATATTAAAGAGGTAGCCGGATTATTGCAACGATTACTACCCGATGCCAACATTGCTATTGGCCATGGGCAAATGGAAGGCAAAAAACTGGAGCAATTGATGTTAGCCTTTATGAACAATGAATTTGACGTATTGGTTTCTACCACTATCGTGGAAAGCGGGCTGGATGTTCCGAATGCCAATACTATTTTCATCAATAATGCTAATAATTTTGGCCTTTCTGACCTGCATCAAATGCGAGGGCGCGTGGGGCGTTCTAACAAAAAAGCGTTTTGTTACTTTATAACACCTCCATACCATATGATGACGGATGATGCTCGCAAACGTATTCAGGCTCTTGAGGTGTTTTCAGATTTGGGTAGCGGTTTTAATATTGCCATGAAAGATCTGGAAATACGTGGTGCCGGAGATTTATTAGGCGGTGAACAAAGTGGTTTTATCAATGATATCGGTTTTGAAACCTATCAAAAAATATTGAATGAAGCCATTGAAGAATTGAAAGAAAATGAGTTTAAAGAACTCTATAAAGGTACTTCAGCAAAACCAAAAGATTATGTAAAAGAAGTGCAAATTGATACAGATTTTGAAATACTTTTCCCTGATGATTATATCAGCATTATTTCTGAACGATTGAGTCTTTATAAAGAACTGAGTGATATTGAAAATGATGAGCAACTACAAAGTTTTGAGAAAAATGTAGTTGATCGCTTTGGCGAACTTCCGGAACAGGCACAAGACCTGTTAAATAGCGTTCGGGTAAAATGGCTGGCAAAAGCAATAGGTTTTGAACGTTTAATACTCAAAAAAGGTAAAATGATTGGTTATTTTGTATCCGATCAGCAATCAGATTATTACCAAACTGAAGCATTTACCAACGTATTAAAATTTGTACAACTAAACCCTACCTTGGGGCAAATGAAAGAAAAAGATACCAAGCAGGGCTTACGTTTACTTCTCACTTTTGAGAAAATCACTTCTATTGATAAAGCGTTGAGTGTTTTGCAAAAAATATAATCTAGTTGTAAAGAGTATATTCTTTTATTAACTAAAAAATAGCTTATTCTCTTTTTAATTGTAACTTTACATCAATTAAAAAAAGAAAAGGCAACTCTACAACAGTTGCCTAATCCTTGGTAGAGCATTTGACCATAAGCCTTATTACAACAAAGATTGGAATTACAAATGCTCTGCCCCTCTCAAATTATATTGTAAAATTAATACTTAATAAGCCTCCTAAGTACTAAAAGAAAAATTTTTAGTAACAATTACCAATTACTGTTGAAAACTTTTTTGTGTTTTCTTAGGATTTTACCAAAAGAATAAAAGAGAATTCTAAATTTAGCTTTAGTTGTCATTCCTGCGAAGGCAGGAATCCAGAAAATCTAACATGAAAACTATCCATAAATACTATGTCTACATTCTTGCAAGTAAAAAGAACGGCACTTTATATATAGGCGTTACAAATGATTTGGAACGTAGAGTTCATGGACATAAAATGGGTATTCAAAAAGGATTTACTCAAAAATATGGGGTTTCAATGCTAGTTTACTTTGAAGAGTTCCAATTTATAGAAGAAGTATTGCAAAGAGAAAAGAATATGAAAAAATGGAAAAGGAATTGGAAAATTAAGCTTATTGAAAAAGAAAATCCACTATGGAAAGACTTCTCAAAAGATTGGTATGATGATATAATAAGTGGTTAAATGGATTCCTGCCTTCGCAGGAATGACAATCATACTTTTTAATATATTCTACGTTACCGAAGCCTTTCTAATCATTTTAGAAAGTAATACGGGGAAGAAACGTTTTACATATACTGCCAGTTTTTCTTTAGTACCACCAATTACTACTTCTTGCTTTTTAGCTGCTACTGCTTTCAACATCTTTTTAGCAAAAACTTCGGGGGAAAGTCCGGCATCTGTTGCATTGTCCATTTTATTTTGAGGAGTTCCATCAGCCGTTAAAGCATTTTTAGAAACATCAGTCCGTACAAACCCCGGGCACACTAAGGTAACAGCAATATTGTCTTTAAAAACCTCAGCCCGCAAGCTATCAAAAAAACCATGCAACGCATGTTTTGACGCTGCATAAGACGACCGTAAGGGAGTCCCAATTTTACCGACTACACTGGTAATAGCAACAATATGACCCGATTTTTGTTTAGTAAAATAAGGCAATACCGACTTGGTAAGCGCAACTGTTCCAAAATAATTGATATCAAATAGTTTTTTATCAACCTCCAACTGAGTTTCTATGGCTAAAGACCGCTGACTTATACCTCCATTATTGATTAGTATGTCTAAACTTCCAAACAATTGTAAGGCTTCGACTACTTTGCTATCCATCGTAGCATGATCGGCTAAGTCTAAGGGTAATATTTTCACATTCTCAGGATAACTGCATTGTTCTTTCACTTCTTGTAACTTCTCCTCATTACGAGAAGAAAGTATAATTTTTGTATGCTGTTTTGATAATTCCAGTGCCAATGCCTTCCCTATTCCGCTTGACGCACCTGTAATCCAAACTACCTTATCCATAAAATTCATTTTTCTATTTTTACCAAATGTACTATAATTATAAAATAGATTAAACTAACTTTGTTTGGTTTGGTTTTTGTAACAGTTTTACAAATAGTTATTTATGATAAAAAAAGTACTTTTATTTCTCCTTTGCTCCGTTAGTTTACAAGCACAACATATTATTACGGGCACTATTGAATCTGAGCAAAACTTAAAGTGGATACTGCTGTACCAAATGCAAGGTGCTCAGCAAGAATATATTGCCAATACAAGTGTGGTTGACAAAAAATTTACGCTCAATTTTCCTGAAAATGCACCGAAAGGTGTGTACAGGCTCATCTACACCATGGATAGCACTCCTTTTCTGGATATTGTTTATAATGATGAAGATATAGAACTTAGTTTTGATCCATTACAGCCTAATGAAACTGTAAAATTCACCAAATCTGAAGAAAACAAACTATTACATGAATATTTAGTTGCCACAGGAGGGCCGCAATATAAGTTAGACTCCGCTCAAATAGCTTATTTTTCTGCCGATGCTACAAAAAGAGCAACGCTTAAAAACATTTACAAAACCAATTACGAAAAGTTTAAAAAAGCTCAACAGACTTACGAACAGCTATCCAATGGTAAGTTAGTTCACCATTTTATCAAAGCTAGTCAACGCTATAATGCTGAAGAGCCTGTTGAAGTACCCGAAGTGTATCTGCATAATTTAAAAACACACTATTTTGATTATCTAGATGTTGATGACGAAGTATTGATAAATTCTACCATGATCAATGATAAGATCAACGATTTTATCTTTTATGTAAACCGCTCTGACGATGCTAACATGAATGCCAAATTACAAAAAGTGGCGGTTGCAACAGCTATCGGCAAAGTTGAACATAATCCGAAATTGGCAAAAGATATTGAAGAAGGGCTGATCTACACATTTGTTAATCAGCAAAATGCAGACATGGTACAGTATATTATCAATAATCACTACGAAAAATTGCCTTTTAATTATCAGGACACTGCTTTCATAAAAGATATAGAAGGTCAACTACGCACTTCTATAGGGAAAAAAGCTCCTAATTTTAAGTGGAGTGATAATGGTACTGCAAAAGATCTGTATAGTCTTAGCGGAAAAAATTACTATGTTATTGCTTTTTGGAGCTCTACCTGCGGCCACTGCTTAAAAGAAATGCCTTTATTATATGATTTTTTAAAGGATAAAAACAGTACACAAGCAATTGCCATTGGACTGGAAGATAAGACCAGTGAATCAGGTTGGAAAACTCAAATACAACAATATCTAACTTTTGTAAATGTACTGGGAGAAAACAAATGGAGCAACCCAATTGCTAAAGAATATGGCATCAATGCCACTCCAACATTTTTTATTTTAGATGCTGATAAAAATGTACTGGCAAAACCGGATGACGTAGAAGCATTGAAATCATTTTTTAAAACACTAAAGCAATAAAACATTGAGAATCTGGTCTTTACATCCTAAATATTTAGATGCAAAAGGTTTAGTCGCCTTATGGCGAGAAACTTTGCTGGCAAAACATGTGCTTGAGGGCAAAACCAAAGGGTATAAAAATCACCCGCAACTTGATAGATTTAAAGCGCAAAATAATCCGTTGGATTGCATTAATTATTACTTATCAGAAGTTCATAAAGAAGCTACCCAAAGAGGTTATAATTTTGATAAAAGCAAAATCTCATGGGATTTTAAACCTGTTAAAATACAAGTTACTTCCGGCCAGCTTGCTTATGAAACTAACCATTTACTAAATAAATTAAAAACCAGAGAACCCAATCGTTATAAAGAAGTATCTTCACTTTCAACTTTTGAGCCACATCCCATTTTTACAATTGTTGAAGGTGATATTGAAGTTTGGGAAGTTGTTTAAAAATGCAAAAAAGCATCTTCTATATGCTCCAATGTAAATTGACTGCCTTCCTTTACAACAGCAATAATATCAAAACGCACTTCTACATCTAAATCGTTCGCAGTTATATATTCGTCCATAGCACTTACTAGCAGTTTTATCTTTTTTGGATTCACAAAATCCTGAGGATTACCAAAATCAGTATTGGAACGGGTCTTAACCTCAACTACTGCAAGTATGTTGCCTTTTTGGGCAATTATATCTACTTCTGCTTTTTGGTAATACCAATTCTTATCTCTAATGGTATAGCCTTTTTTCTGTAAGTACTCAACAGCTAATTGTTCTCCTTTTTTGCCGAGATCGTTGTGCTGTGCCATTATTTTTCAAACTTAATAACAGCTTTATTATCTCTAACATCCAGTTCAATTTCTCTGCCTAGCAATAATGTTCTGTTGTCTGTAATATGCCCTGCCGGAAAATCAAAACATACCGGAAAATCATAATCCTTAACAGCATCCAAAATGATCTCCTGATAGGTGATTCCAAACGGAGTTGAATTCTCTTTAATATCCGAAATACCACCAATGATCAGTCCTTTGCAGTTCTCAAAATATCCTGCTCTTTTTAGACTTATCATCATTCTATCAATATGATACAAGGCCTCTCCAACTTCCTCTAAAAACAATATTTTCCCATCAGCACTTATCTGAGATCTGGAGCCTAACATACTGTATACCAACGACAGATTCCCTCCTACAACTTCACCTGTAGCCTCACCTTCTCTATTGTATTCAGAATCCGATATTTTATATTTTAAACGTTTGTCAAAAACGGCTCTTTTCAGCGACTTTACAGCCTTTTTTTGTTCTTTACTATCGGGTTTGTAGGTAATAGGCATCAAAGCATGCATAGTTTCAATACCCATGTTATGTACTTCATTATGCAATACTGTAATATCCGAAAAGCCGATGATCCATTTTGGATGTTGCTTAAATCGAGTAAAATCAATATCATCTATAATACGAATAGTTCCATAACCACCTCTTGCACACCATATTGCCTTTACATTGTCATCATCCAAAGCCTCTTGAATGTCTGCTAATCGCTCTTCATCAGTCCCGGCAAAATGATAGTTTTGTTTAAAAATATTTTTGCCTAATTTGTAGTTCAAGCCCCAATCTTCTAACAATGCTATGCCTCTCATCACTGAGGCTGTATCTTTCATAATTCCTGCAGGGGCAATAATCATAACCGTATCACCTTTTTCTAACTTTGGAGGCCTTATTAATTCCCTATAAGGGGCAGCATCAATAACGGGAACTGTTACTTGTGAAGTACTATGTAAACTAAAAAATAAAAAAACGACTATAGATAAAAGATTTTTCATATATAACTAAAAAGGATTGAATCAAGTACTGTAAAAATACATTTATCTGGTAAATATAAACAAGGTTATAGTGCCTTTTTCTTACTTTTGCCATTAGAAATTCATGATATGAACACACCAAAACGATATACAATTACTGCAGCATTACCCTATACCAACGGCCCTGTACACATAGGCCATTTGGCGGGTGTTTATGTTCCTGCAGATATTTTTGCCAGATACCAACGTTTAAAAGGAAATGACGTTGCTTACATCTGTGGTTCTGATGAGCACGGTGTGCCTATCACTATCAAAGCTAAGAAGGAAGGTATTACGCCGCAACAAGTAGTTGATAAATACCATGCTATCATTAAAAAATCTTTTGAAGATTTTGGTATTTCTTTTGATAATTACTCTAGAACATCTGCGGAAATACATCATAAAACGGCTTCAGAATTTTTTAGAAAATTATATGATGATGGAAAGTTCATAGAGGAAACCACAGAACAATTGTATGATGAGCAAGCCAAACAGTTTTTAGCAGACCGTTTTGTGATTGGTACTTGCCCAAAATGTGGTAATGAAGAGAGTTATGGAGATCAATGTGAAAAATGCGGCACTAGCCACAACGCCACGGATCTGATCAATCCTAAATCTGCCATTACAGGAAATACGCCAACGCTCAAAGAAACCAAACACTGGTATTTACCGTTACAGGATTATCAAAATTGGCTGAATGAATGGATAGTACAAGGTCATAAAAATGATTGGAAATCTAATGTATTGGGTCAGGTAAAATCATGGTTGGACGATGGTTTAAAACCAAGAGCCGTTACCCGTGATCTGGACTGGGGGATTCCCGTTCCTGTAGAAAGTGCCGAAGGTAAAGTGTTGTATGTGTGGTTTGACGCCCCTATCGGTTATATTTCTTCAACCAAAGAGTGGGCAGCCAACAAAGGCATCGATTGGGAACCTTATTGGAAGGATGAAAACACACAACTGATTCACTTTATAGGAAAAGACAATATCGTTTTTCATTGTATCATTTTCCCCAGTATGCTTAAAGCGGAAGGCAGTTATATTTTACCTGAAAATGTTCCAGCTAACGAATTTTTAAATCTGGAAGGTGATAAAATTTCCACCTCTAAAAACTGGGCAGTTTGGCTCCATGAATATTTGGAAGATTTTCCAAACAAACAAGATGTGCTGCGCTACACCTTAACAGCCAATGCACCAGAAACTAAGGATAATGACTTTACCTGGAAAGATTTTCAGGCTCGCAATAACAACGAGTTGGTAGCCATTTTCGGAAACTTTATCAACCGTGTAGTGGTGTTGACCAATAAATATTATGACGGACAAACTCCTACTCCTACTAATTTTACCGAAGTTGACACAGAAACGTTGGAACAGCTTAAAAAATATCCTGATGTCATTACTCACTCATTAGAGCGTTACAGGTTTAGAGAAGC
>JAGQYU010000125.1 GCA_020435885.1 Flavobacteriaceae bacterium | reverse complement strand
GCAAAGAGTAGAGATGGCTTTGCCTTAGGAGCAGTTATTGCTGCTGAGTGGCTAGTTGGCAAAAAAGGAGTGTACACAATGAAAGATATTTTAGGTCTTTAATAAAAATTTATTCGTATGACAGTAGCACAGTGGTTCATTTTTTTCTTAATACTACAGGTAATTCATTTTTTAGGTACATGGAAATTATATGTTAAAGCAGGTAGAAAAGCGTGGGAAGCAATTGTCCCGGTTTACAATGCTATAGTTTTAATGAAGATAATTAACAGGCCAACATGGTGGGTAATCTTATTGTTTGTGCCGATTGTTAATTTATTGATGTTTCCTATTGTATGGGTGGAAACTATCAGAAGTTTTGGAAGGAATTCACGACCGGAAACATTTTTAGTTATCTTAACCTTGGGCTTTTACATATTTTATGTGAATTATGTTTTGAATGTTGAGTATGTACAGGACAGAAATCTTAATCCACGGTCAAAAGCCGGAGAATGGGTAAGTTCTATTGCTTTTGCAGTAATAGCGGCTACTTTGGTACATACCTATTTTATGCAACCATATACCATTCCTTCATCATCATTGGAAAAGACATTACTAATAGGTGATTTTCTCTTTGTAAGCAAGTTTCATTATGGAGCTAGGGCACCAATGACCTCCGTAGCCTTACCAATGGTACATGATACTATTCCTTTTTTAAAAACTAAATCATATTTATTCAGTGATGATTATCCTAAAAGAAACTCATCAATATTAAATAAATTTCAGTTACCATATTTTAGATTTCCGGCAATTCAAAAGATAGAACGTAATGACATTGTAGTATTTAATCAACCAGCTGATACGTTGCTTGATATGAATGATTTTCATCCGGATAGAAACTACTATAAGCCCATTGATAAAAAAACGAATTTAGTAAAACGTTGTGTGGCCATTGCAGGTGATTCACTTGAAATTAGAGATGGATATATTTATATCAATGGAGATAAAACCACCTATAATGATAGAGCTAAAATTCAATATAATTTCTATGTAAATACAGCAGGGCAAAGTATTAGTCCGTCTTTATTAAGAAATAGATATAATGTAAGAGAAGGAGGCCAAATGAGAGACGGGAATTATATGTTAACATTAACTGATGAAGAGGCAGACAGGTTGGCAAAAAATCCTTCAGTTAAAAGTATAGAAAAGTCTATGCAGCCTAAAGGTGTTGATGGAAATGTATTCCCACATGTGGCTTCACTAGGTTGGAATACAGATAATTTTGGACCAATTTATATTCCCCAAAAAGGAGCAACAGTAAAACTTACCAAAGAAACGTTACCGTTTTACAAACGTATTATTTCTGAATATGAGCATAATAATTTGATAGTAAATGGAGATGAAATTATGATCAATGGCAACGTAACCGATTCTTATACTTTTCAACAAGATTATTATTGGATGATGGGAGACAACCGTCAGAATTCTTTAGATGCACGTGCTTGGGGTTATGTACCTTTTGACCACGTAGTTGGTAAACCTGTATTTATATGGCTTAGTATTGAAAAAAATGCTAAAGGCTTGGAAAAAATCCGTTGGGATAGAATGTTTACTACCGTAGGAGGTGAGGGCAAACCAGTATCCTACTTCAAATATTTTTTGATTGTTTTAGCGGCTTGGTTTGTATTCGACTTTTTTAGAAAAAGAAAAAAGGCTCAGTCATAATCATTTATGGATACTATATTATATCCAAGTTACTTTTCGCCAATAATACATTATGTAGTTCTAGCTCAGCATAAGAACATAGTTTTTGAAGTTGAAGATCATTTTCAAAAACAGACCTACAGGAATCGTTGTTATATTTATGGAGCTAATGGCAAACAGTTGCTCAATATTCCTGTAAAGCATAACAATACTACTCGCAAATCAAAAGATGTTAGAATAGAATATGCCTTTGATTGGCAAAAACAGCATATTAAAACTATACAAACGGCTTATAGATCTTCGCCATACTTTGAGTTTTATGAAGAAGATATGTTAGCATTGTTTAAAGAAAAACCTAAATACCTACTCGATCTAAACTTGAGATATCAAGAGCAAATTTTAGAACTTTTACAATTGGACATTACTTTTGAAAAGACTACAGAATATCATAAAGTGTATAATAATGCTATGGATGTCCGTCGTTTAGTAAATGCAAAAAACGAACAAGACTTTTCATTAACTGAATATTTCCAAACTTTTTCTGATAAACATGGGTTTATTGAAAACCTAAGCATTTTAGATCTTTTATTTATGGAAGGACCAAATGCTTTGACATATCTTGAAGAGCAGGAGATTAGATGATAAATATCTATTAGTTTAAAAGGCATTAACAAATTTTGTTAATGCCTTTATTATGACTAATTCAAATAATACTAATAGATTTTACCAACCTGGATTTTGCTCTTGAGTCAAAGTTGGATTTGAATTTAGTTCCATCTGCGGTATAGGCCATAAGAACCTAAAATCTGATCCAGGAATGGCTTCAACACCATAAGGCCCATCATAAGGTGTACCTAGTGTATATTCAGAGGCAGCAGGATTACCATTTGCTCTCTTAGCTGGGATACCATCGATTGGATGAAGATCATCTCCTTGTAATCGGTGAATATCAGACCATCTACGACCTTCCATTAAAAATTCAATACGACGCTCTTTGAGAACAGCTCCAACCAATTCTGTTTTATTGCTGAATGATGCATCAGTATAAGCTTGTGTTGAAGGATCAGCTAATGATCTGTTACGCACCCTGTTCAATAATAATAAAGAAGTGGCTAAATCCGGAGTAGCTAATCTTGCGTAAGCTTCAGACATATTCAGTAAAACTTCAGCATATCTAATAACTGGAGCGGCATCTGTATGGCTTTGAGTGTCTTGATATTTTGCAGTATATTTTCTTCCTGAAAAAGTGAATACCATACCAATCGGGTTACCCTCACTGTCATAAGCTTCATTTCTACGTTTATCGTCGGCTAACCATGCAGGGTCTCTCCAAATAATAGGGCTTATACATACTAATCTTCTTCTATTATATTGTGAAGCTAAAGCTGCATTAACACCGGGGTTTAATGTTGCTGCCTGTGCAATTGAAAAAATAGATTCAGTATTGTTATAACTATTTGTTGGACCAAATACACCTTCAGGCTCGGTGGTAAGTGAATAATTATTGATTATCTTATTGCCTTCAGTTATAACAGCATCCCAATTACGCATGTGTAAATAAACTCTTGTCTTAAATGCAATTGCTGCATCCTTTGAAGCTTTGGTAAGGTTGGTATTAGCAATCATATTTTCGGCATCATTAAGATCTGCTAATACCTTTTGATAAACCTCTGCTACAGTATTTCTGGATTTTAATAATTCAGTATCAATTTCATCTTGGGTGTCTATACCAACTTCTCTATATGGAATTCCAGGGTGAGTAGCACCTGCTGTGAAGTTATATGGTCTTGCAAAAAAATTGCACATCTCAAAATGAGTAATTGCTCTTAAAAATTTTGCTTGACCTATATAGTCATTCCCTGTATCCTGATCAATAATACCGGCATCAATTGCTTTAGTAACTCCGTCTATTACAAGGTTACATCTATTAATAAGCCTATAACCATCAACCCAATAATAAGTATTATTAGCAGTTGTAGGATCATAAGTTGCTGTGTATGTTAGCTGATAGAAAGTTGCAGTGTTTACAACATCTTCCCCTCTATTATCACCTTGCTGTACAAAAGCTGCACCCCATATATATCCTCTACCACCATTTGCACTTGTACTATTGTACTGGCCAATTGCGGCGGCATTATACATTCCGTTAATTGAACTGGCTATCAACGATGGGGTTGAAAAAGCTGCATCTAACGAAATATTGTTTATTGGCTCAAGCTCTAATATTTTTTCTTCAGTACAAGAAAATGTACTTATAGCCAATAAAGAAATAACAAAATATTTTAATAAATTTTTCATTCTTAACTATTTATAGTTTTACACTTAATCCCATAGAGACAACTTTAGAACGAGGTGTTCCATTCAAATCAACTCCTGCCGATTCCATTTCAGGGTTCAATCCTTTGTAATCGGTAATTATCATTAAGTTTTGTCCTTGTACAAATATTCTAAATGAACTCAAGCCCATTTTTTCCGTTAAGCTTTTAGGAAGTCTATATGCTAACGTAATATTGTCTAAACTTATAAAGTCACCATCTTCTAAGAAACGAGTTGAGGCATGTCCACTAAGGTTAGTAAAAGTATTTGAACTAGCCCAAAGCCTCGGTGTAATACCATCTCCAGGATTTTGAGGACTTTGCCATCTTCCTAAAATTTCGGTACCATTATTATTAAAGTTCATATTCATCAACTCTCTTCGGGTAGCATTAAAGATTTTATTACCACCACTGAACCTAAACATAAATGAAAGATCAAAATTCTTGTAAGAGAAGTCATTGATAAACGATCCAAAATATTTTGGTAAAGAACTGCCTAAAATTGTTTTATCATCTGAAGAACTAAGGCTTGACGTTGTAGATAGATCAGAAGGATTATTAGGATCAAATACAAAATAACTAGATGTAGGTAAATTGCCTTGTACAAGAGAACCATCTGCTTTGTAATACACAGGATTACCATTGGCAGGGTTAACACCCCAATAACGGTATCCATATAATGCTCTTAATGATTCACCTTCTCTTATTATATTATTTGTTGTGATAATATCATTACCGCCAGGTAAAGAAAGCACTTCATTGTCACTAAACGTTGTATTAGCGGTGATATTCCAGCTAAAATTATTGCTTTCAAAAGCTTTGTAATTCAAAGATAATTCAATTCCTTTATTAACAATTCTACCAATATTTTGACTGATGAAGTTGTTAGGAATACCTAACGATGGAGGTACAGGAGCGTCCATTACCAAACCATCAATATCATTTTTAAAATAATCAGCAGTTAAGCTAAGTTTATTATTAAAAAGTGAAATATCAGCTCCAATGTCTAGTTTTTTACTGGTTTCCCATAAAAGTTGGTCATTACCAAATTGTGAAAACGCAATACCGTTGGCTGCTGCATAGGGTGATGCAATGGTTAAGCTCAAGTATGGGTATGTACCAATTTCAGTATTACCAACTTCAGAATATGAACCTCTTAACTTAAACTCAGAAATAACATTTTTTAAACTTTCCATAAAAGGTTCTTCGGCTATATTCCAACCTGCTGAATAACCTAAGAAGTTATGCCACCTTGTATCTGGACTAAGTTTAGAAATACCATCTCTACGTATTGAAGCTTGTAAAAAATATTTTTGTTTAAAGTTATAACTAGCACGTCCTATATAGGATATGATACCAACCTCACTTACCGATCCACCAGACTCCTGTACTTCATAGGCATTTGAAATTAAGTTGTTATTATAAAATTCATCTAACAATCCTGTACCCACACCAAAGAAAGATTGGTTTTTTTCTTTTTGATATTCAGAAACGGCTGTTAATGTTAAATTATGGGCCTCGTTGAATGTCTTACTATAGTTGAGAATGTTTTGCCAGTTCCAACGTAATAATTCAGCATTATTGTTCTGCAATCTACCTTTAGACCCAAATCCATCACCATGTACTGGATTGTAATATAAAAAGCCAGAGGTTATTGGATTATCAACACTAGCTTGTATTCTAAAGTTTAAACCTTTTGCTATATCTGCTGATGCAAAAGTTGTAAGTAATGTTCTATTAATTTTTGATTCAAATTTATTATGGTCTAGTACATAAACAATATTTGTAATATTATCTCCAGCTGGATCAGTATTATCCCACTGTCCAACAACAGAATTATCTATAGAAAGGTTATAGCCTGTTGGATGATTAGGATCGTAAATGGGCGTGTTAGGTAACTGCCTCATTGCATTAAAAATATTTCCAGATAATGAACCCGTTCCGGTATTTAAACCTCTATACTCTGTTCTTGTTAAAGATATATTTCCTCCAATTTTAAACCATTTATTTACATTATGCTCTATATTGGTTCTCATAGTATATCGGGTCATCTCATTAGATTTTGCTACACCTTTTTGCTCGGTATAGCCAAGAGACATATAGTATCTTGTTTTTTCACTACCTCCATTCAAAGAAAGAATATGGTCTAGTTGAAGGGCATTATCTTTCAATACAGCCCCTTGCCAATCTGTATTATATTCACTACCAACAGCCCAAGGTTCTTGCCCTCTATTAGTCCTTTTTTCATTAGCAATTACTAAAAAGTCAGGAGTTTGTAATAAATCAAATGTTTTAACTGGTGAAGCAAATCCTAAGGTTGTATTATATTCTACAGCCATAGAACCTTGTTTACCTTTTTTTGTTGTAATTAGGATTACACCATTTGCAGCTCTCGATCCGTAGATTGCAGTGGAAGCACCATCTTTTAAGATCTCAAAAGATTCAATGTCTGAAGGGTGTATATCACCAAGTGAGTTTGTATTGGCATATCCACCAAGATCACCTGTATAAATTGGCACACCATCAACTACTACCAAAGGATAAGTGCCACTATCAATAGAAGCAATACCCCTAATTCTAATTCTAGGGGCTTCTCCAATAATACCGGTAGCAGTAGTTATTTGAACCCCGGCAGCCCTACCTGCCAATTGTTGATCAAAACTTGGAGTAATTAGCTGAGCCATATCTTCTCCTTTAACTTGAGAAATAGCTCCGGTAACTTCGCTTTTCTTTTGGGTACCATAACCAATAACAACAACTTCATCTAAAACATTATCATTCTGCATAACAACATTGATGACATTTGAAGTTCCAACAGTTACTTGTTGGGTAAGCATCCCAACATAACTAAAAACAAGTACATCACCAGTTTTTACCTGAATAGCGTACTTTCCATCAAAATCGGTCTCTGTTCCTACTGTGGTTCCTTTCACAAGGATACTTACGCCCGGTAAAGGGCCAGACTCATCAGAAACAGTACCAGTAACGGTTTTTTCCTGTGCATAAACCATATGCACAATCAGCGCTAAGAAGAGCGCAAGGGATACTCTAAATTTGGTCTTCATAAATGTATAAATATTTGAAATAAATTTCCCAAATATCAACAAAAAAATGACACGTGAAACACGGAGCTGAAAAATTATTTCAGTGCCTCTAAAAGTATGATTACAGGGTGTTTAGCAACCTTTTTAGTGCCATCATATATTTGATGTCTGCAACTTGTTCCTGAAGCGCATATTTCAATAGAAGAGTCCAAATTATTGATCTTAGAAAATAGAGATTGTTCACCAACTTTCATACTTAATTCATAGTGTTCTTTTTCATAGCCAAAAGAACCGGCCATGCCACAGCATCCGGAATTTATAATAGTAACATTATAATTTTTTGGAAGATTTAGCATCACAAATGTAGACTCAGTAGATGAAAGTGATTTTTGGTGACAATGCCC
>JAGQYU010000124.1 GCA_020435885.1 Flavobacteriaceae bacterium | reverse complement strand
TTCTATTATTTTCTACAGCAGCTTTCTCTCAAGCTGGTCATATTATGCAAGGAGTAGGTGCAGTTAACATGTCCATGGGTGGTGCAGCTACAGGTCAGCCATTAGATATTTCGGGTGCATTACAATGGAACCCTGCTGCTATTTCCACTTTTAATGGTAGTATTTTAAAAGCTGACTTTGGATTATTTTTCTCATCACCAGAGTTATCTTCAACTTATGGTACTTATAGTGGTGTAACTGAAGATGAAAGAGGTGTATCTCCTATGCCGGCTGCAGCTTTTGTATGGGGAGCTCCTGAAAGTAAACACACCTTTGGTGTTTCTGCTTTTGGAATCAGCGGTTTTGGTGTAACCTTTCCAGAAAATATGGCAAACCCTATAAGCATGCCACAAGAATATGGTGGATTTGGACATATTCAATCAGATTATATGTTATTACAAATAGGTTTTACATGGGCGTATGAATTATCTGATAAATTTTCCATTGGTTTACAGCCTAATATTGATTATGCTTCTTTAGAGCTAGAACCAAACCCATTATCGGCACCAGATTTTCCTGAAGAATATGGAGGAACAGGTAAAGGATATCCTAAGAGTGATAAAGCAACAGCAATAGGATTTGGAGCACAAATTGGTCTATTCTTTAATTCTGGTACAGGCTTTAAAGCAGGTGCTTCATATAAAACAGCACAATCTTTTAGCGAATTTGATTTTAATAACAAATATATAACTGATGGATCTGATGCTGGTAATGTTAAATTTCAAATGGATTACCCTGCCATTCTATCTTTAGGATTAGGATATTCAACTGATCTTTTTGACCTTGCCCTAGATTATAGAATGGTTGATTATGAAAATACTGAAGGTTTCGAAGCTAAAGGTTGGCAAATAGCATCTAATGGTTATCCAACAGGAGCCGTTAATGGTTTTGGCTGGGAAAATATTTCTATACTTTCTGCTGGTATTCAGTATAAAGGTATAAATAAACTACCTTTACGTGTAGGATATACTTATAGTTCTAATCCTATCAATGATGATTTAGCTTTCTTTTCAATACCTGCAACAGCAGTTATCAAAAATGCATTTCAATTAGGGTTCAGTTATCAACCTAATACTAATTTTTCATTAGATGTAGTGTATCACCATGGAGCTAGCGATGGAGCCACTTCAGGGCCAATGCTTAATCCTTTAAATATTAGTGCAAGCAACCCTTACGGTGCTGTTGATGGCACAAGTGTAAGTTATGAAATGACTACAGATATGATCATGGTTGGCTTTAGCTATACATTTAGCAAGAAAGAAAAACAAGCAAACTAATTAACTCAAAGTTTATATTATAAAGCGGCTTTTAAATAATAAAAGCCGCTTTTTTTGTGAAAAAAATCGAATAACTTTTATTGGTATACTCTTGTAATGATTGTACTTTTGAGGCACTTAAATTTACAGATATTGACCAATTATCTTACACAGTTAAATGAAGCTCAGAAAGAGGCCGTTTTGCAGAAAGATGGTGCTATGATCATTATTGCTGGTGCGGGCTCCGGTAAAACGAGAGTGCTTACGTATCGTATAGCTCATTTAATGAATCAAGGAATAGATGCTTTCAGTATTTTGGCATTGACTTTTACCAACAAAGCAGCACGAGAAATGAAAGAACGTATTGCAAAAATTGTTGGTGAAAGCGAAGCTAAGAATTTATGGATGGGTACATTTCACTCGGTTTTTGCTCGTATTCTTCGTTCGGAGGCGGATAAATTGGGGTATCCAAAAAACTTTACCATTTATGATACCCAGGATGCTGTTAGGTTATTAACATCTATCATCAAGGAATTGAATCTTGATAAAGAAAAATATAAACCAAAACAAGTACTGGCTCGTATTTCGCAGTTTAAAAATAGCTTGATAACTGTTAAAGCATATTTCAATACGCCTGAATTGATAGAAGCTGACACAATGGCCAGTAGACCAAAAATGGGGGAGATTTACCACCATTATGTAGAGAGATGCTTCAAAGCCGGAGCTATGGATTTTGATGATCTGTTGTTAAGAACTAATGAATTGTTAACCCGTTTTCCGGATGTATTGTCAAAATATCAGGATAGATTTAGGTATATTTTGGTAGATGAGTATCAAGATACGAATCATTCACAATATTTGATTGTTAGGGCATTGGCTGATCGTTTTCAAAATATTTGTGTGGTTGGAGATGATTCACAGAGCATCTATGCTTTTAGAGGTGCTAATATTCAAAATATACTCAATTTTCAAAGAGATTACGAAAATGTAAAAATCTTTAAACTCGAGCAAAATTACCGTTCTACAAGTAATATTGTGGAAGCCGCCAATAGTGTTATTGAAAAGAACCAAACCAAACTGGATAAAGAGGTTTGGACTTCCAATGAAAAAGGTGGAAAAGTAAAAGTGATGCGTACCGTTTCGGATGGTGAAGAAGGTCGTTTTGTAGCTGAATCTATCAAAGAAAGTAGTTTACAAAACCAGTTAAAGAATAAAGATTTTGCAATTTTGTATCGTACAAATGCACAATCTAGAGCCATTGAAGATGCATTGAGAAAAAAAGATATTGCTTACAGAATCTATGGTGGATTATCTTTTTATCAACGTAAGGAGATAAAAGATGCGCTTTCTTATCTCAGATTGATCGTAAATCCAAAAGATGAAGAAGCGCTAAAAAGGGTTATTAATTATCCTGCTCGTGGCATTGGTGACACTACGGTTGATAGATTGACGGTGGCTGCAAATCATTATAAAAGATCAGTTTTTGAGATCATGGAGAATATTGATAAAATTGATCTGAAAATAAATGCTGGAACTAAAAATAAGCTGAATGATTTTGTTACCATGATCAAAAGTTTTCAGATAGAAGCGCAGACTAAAAATGCTTTTGAAGTAGCCGATCATGTAATAAAACATACTAGAATTATACGAGACTTGGAATCCGATGCTACTCCCGAAGGGGTTAGTAGAATAGAGAACATTCAGGAGCTATTGAATGGTGTCAAGGATTTTATAGAAGAACAAACACAAAAAGGAGAAGATGCTTCATTGTCTTTCTTCTTGGAAGATGTGGCTTTGGCAACCGATTTTGATAATGAAAAAGGTACAAAAACCGATGTAGTTTCTTTAATGACTATTCACTTAGCAAAAGGGTTGGAGTTTCCCTATGTATATATTGTTGGTCTTGAAGAGAATTTGTTTCCATCAGCTATGAGCATGAATACCAGAAGTGAGCTAGAAGAAGAACGCCGATTGTTCTATGTAGCGCTTACCAGAGCAGAAAAGCAAGTTCATTTAAGTTATTCGGAATCAAGATATCGATGGGGGAAACTAATTGATTGTGAGCCTAGTAGATTTTTAAAAGAAATTGATGAAAAATACCTAGAGTATCTATCACCAAAAGTTTCTCCTCAAATGAACCGATTTGTTAATGAAGATATTTTTGGAAGTGTACCTCAGAATAAAATCCGCTTTAGCAATCCATCATCAAAAGTAACAGTTTCAAAACCATCAAAACCTGAACCAATTCACCTTTCTACACCAAAGAATCTTAAGAAAATAAGTTCCGTTACACCAAGTTCTAGCAGTAACCTTTTTGATAGCGATGTAGCTGTTGGTAATATTGTTGAACATGGTAAATTCGGAAAAGGAGAGGTGTTAAAATTAGAAGGAACAGGCTCTAATAAAAAAGCTGAAATCCGTTTTGAAAGTGCCGGAGTAAAAAAATTATTACTCCAATTTGCAAAACTTAAAATTTTAGGCTAAACAATTATGTTTTACGTAAATATAGTTGTTACTTTGTTAATAGAAATTTAGATAATTTATGGACAGATTTGATTTAGAATATAATTCTGAAAGAGAAAAATTAATAATACCGGAATATGGAAGGCATATTCAAAAACTAGTAAACCATTGTGTAAATTTACCTTCCAAAGAAGAACGTAATGAAATGGCAAATGCCATAATAAATGTGATGGGTAATTTACAACCCCACTTACGTGATGTGCCTGATTTTAAGCATAAATTATGGGATCAACTACTTATAATGTCTGATTTTAGATTAGATGCAGATTCGCCATATCCAAAGCCTTCTAAGGATGAATTGAGTGCAAAACCAGACGCGTTGGGTTATCCTAAATCAGCTTCAAAATATAAGTTTTATGGTAATAACATTCAAATAATGATTGATACTGCACTTACATGGGAAGATGGTGAATTAAAAGAAGCATTGATCTACACCATTGCCAATCACATGAAAAAATGTTACTTGAACTGGAATAAAGATACTGTTGAAGATGAAATCATTTTTGAGCATTTGAATGAGCTTTCTAATGGCAAAATTAATTTAAATACAAAATTAGAGACGCTTACCGAAAGTAAAGATTTGCTTAGAAAAACAGCATCTAAATCCAAAGTACCCAAACCATCACCTGGTAAAAGAAGAAAAAGATAAAATTTAACATATGTCTACATTCAAAATTGAAGGCGGTTTAAAATTAAGTGGAGAAATCACTCCACAAGGTGCTAAAAATGAAGCACTTCAAATTTTATGTGCTGTTCTTCTGACTCCTGAAAAAGTGACCATTTCTAACATTCCTGATATTAGAGATGTAAATAAACTGATTCATTTACTTGAAAATCTGGGGGTTAAAATTCAAAAAAATGCTCCGGGTTCTTATACTTTTCAAGCTGATGAAGTGAATTTAAAGTACTTAGAATCTGAACAATTTAAAGAAGAAGGCAAAGGGCTTAGAGGCTCCATTATGATTGTTGGCCCTCTTTTGGCTCGTTTTGGTAAAGGTTATATTCCAAAACCTGGAGGTGATAAAATTGGTAGAAGAAGGTTAGATACACATTTTGAAGGTTTTATAAAACTAGGGGCTAAATTCAGGTACAATAAAGAAGACCACTTTTATGGTGTAGAGGCTAAAAAGTTAAAAGGTACCTATATGCTGTTAGATGAAGCCTCTGTTACTGGTACGGCAAACATTGTTATGACTGCTGTGTTGGCTGAAGGAAAGACTACGATTTACAATGCCGCTTGCGAGCCTTATTTACAACAACTTTGTAAGATGCTCAATAGGATGGGTGCAAAAATAAACGGAATTGGTTCTAATTTACTTGAAATAGAAGGTGTTACATCACTTAAAGGTACAGAGCATAGAATGTTACCGGATATGATTGAAATTGGTAGCTGGATTGGCTTAGCGGCTATGACCAGAAGTGAATTGACCATTAAAAATGTTAGTTGGAACAATTTGGGCCTTATTCCTAATGTTTTTAGGAAATTAGGTATTACATTAGAACAACGAGGTGATGATATTTATATACCTGAGCATACTGATGGTTACGAAATTCAAAGTTTTATTGATGGCTCTATTTTAACTATTGCTGATGCGCCTTGGCCGGGTTTTACACCAGATTTACTAAGTGTTATTTTAGTGGTGGCAACACAAGCAAGAGGTAGCGTGCTTATTCATCAGAAAATGTTTGAAAGCCGTTTGTTCTTTGTGGATAAGCTGATCGATATGGGTGCAAAAATAATTCTTTGTGATCCGCATAGAGCAACGGTTATTGGTCTTAATTTTAAGTCAAAATTAAAAGCTACCACAATGAGTTCTCCTGATATTAGAGCGGGTATTTCGTTGTTGATTGCTGCACTTTCCGCCAAAGGAACTTCTACCATTCACAATATTGAGCAGATAGACAGAGGTTATGAAAGGATTGATGAAAGGTTGCGTGCTATAGGGGCTAATATTGTTCGGTTAGACTGATAGAAATAAAAACAACAATGAAAGTTCCTGCTTTAGCAGGAATTTTTTTATATAGTATAATGACATTTTGACATTTTTAAAGAAATGGCAATACTTTTGCTAAAGTAAGTTAGATGTAAATTATTTATAAAATGAGCAAAAAAGATAAAGCGAAAAACGAAGAAGTTAAAGAGCCTGAGTTGAACGGTGAAAATACTCAGGAACAGGAAGTTAAAGAGTCAGTTGAGCCAAATGTTGATGAGGTTTTACAACAAGAGAAAGATAAATATTTACGATTATTTGCCGAGTTTGAAAATTATAAGAAAAGAACCAGTAAAGAAAGAATAGAGTTATTTAAGACTGCCAATCAAGAGCTTATGACAGTTTTATTGCCTATTTTGGACGATTTTGACAGAGGTTTGGCAGAAGTTAAAAAAGCTAAAGATAAAGAACTTTTAAAAGGAATGGAGTTGATTAACAATAAATTACGTTCAATACTTAAACAACAAGGGTTGATTGATATTGAAGTAAAACAAGGAGATAGTTTTGATGTTGAAATTCATGAAGCTATTACACAAATTCCGGCTCCTTCTGAAAAACTGAAAGGTAAGATTATTGATGTGATTGAACAAGGTTATAAATTAGGAGAAAAGATTATCCGTTTTCCAAAAGTGGTTGTAGGCCAATAAGTTATGAAGAACGATTATTACGAAATACTAGGTATTGATAAGAGTGCTTCTGCGGCTGATATAAAAAAGGCTTACAGAAAAATGGCCATTAAATACCATCCTGATAAAAATCCTGGCAATAAAGAAGCTGAAGAAAATTTTAAGAAAGCAGCTGAGGCTTATGAAATTCTAAGTGATCCTGATAAAAAAGCACGTTATGATCAATTTGGACATGCGGCATTTGAAGGAGGACAAGGTGGTTTCCATGCGGGCCACATGAATATGGAAGATATTTTTAGCCAGTTTGGTGATATTTTTGGAAGTGCTTTTGGCGGCGGATTTTCAGGTTTCGGTGGCGGCTCAAGAGGTAGGGCTAGGGTTAAAGGAAGTAATCTTAGGATTAGAGTTAAATTGACCTTACCGGAAATTATCAATGGCGTTGAAAAGAAAGTAAAGGTTAAGCGTTTGGTAAAAGCCGATGGGGTCACTTATAAAACCTGTTCTTCGTGTAATGGTCAAGGTCAGGTAACCAGAATTACCAATACTATTTTAGGCAGAATGCAAACGGCTACAACTTGTCCTACATGTCAAGGAGCAGGTGAGGTGATAGATCATAAACCCCATGGAGCTAATGCCCAGGGGTTAGTTTATAAGGAAGAGAGTGTTTCTATTAAGATCCCTGCCGGTGTTGTTGATGGAGTTCAGTTGAAGGTTACAGGCAAAGGTAATGATGCTCCCGGTAACGGAATTCCAGGTGATTTGTTAGTAGTAATTCAGGAGGAAACCCACAAAACTCTTAAACGAGAAGGCAACAATTTACATTATGATATGTATATAAGTATGCCGGAAGCTGTTTTAGGAGCAAGCAAAGAAATTGATACTTCTAACGGTATTGTTAGAATTAAAATAGAACCTGGAACGCAATCTGGTAAAATATTACGATTACGAGGTAAAGGTTTGCCTAGTCTTGAAGGATATGGAACTGGTGATTTGTTGGTTCATATAAATGTATGGACGCCGAAGAATGTTTCAAAAGAGCAAAAAACATTCTTTGAACAGATGATGAATGATCAAAATTTTAAGCCTCAACCAACAAGTTCTGATAAATCTTTTTTTGAAAAAGTAAAAGATATGTTCTCTTAAAAGAAAAATGGTATTTTAAGACCATATTTTTTAAATTTTATTTAATTGTTAATAAAAATTTATATCTTTGCAATGTTGAATTCACTAATTCAACAACTTTTTCTTTTTCATAGCAATTTTCCCACTCTAGTTTAGAGTGGGTTTTTTATTTGTAATAACTTCATTTTCAATAGTTTAAAAAATATTTAAAAATAACCTTACTATTTTTATTCTTTTTACAATAAAACATTTTGCTTTGCGTTTATGATAATGTATTACTGAGTTTAATAGTGCAGTAATATTTCTTTTTCATAGCAATTTTCCCACTCATTAATCTATGAGTGGGATTTTTTTTGTTAAATATTAGTTAATACTTTTTAAATAGATTTACTTTTGCAATAAGTAGTTCACCTTATCGCTTCGTATTTGCGGAGAGGAAAGTCCGGACACCATAGAGTATCGTAGTGGGTAATACCCATCCGGTGCAAACCGAGGACAAGTGCAACAGAAAGTATGTACAGTTAGGCTGTAGTGAAACCAGGTAAACTCTACGAGGTGCAATGCTACGTATATTGGAGCTTGAGGGCTACTCGTCCAATTCCAAGGGGTAAGCAGCTAAAATAATGCAGTAATGCATTGTTCAGATAAATGATAAGGCTTCTTAGGAAGTACAGAATCCGGCTTATGAACTGCTTTTTTTTGATTAAAGGTGTACATTTTGTTACACCTTTTTACGTATTATTTTGTAATGTTGCCATTAAAATTATAAAGTATGAAATTCAATAAGAAGACCGTTTATAACATTTTATTTTTTGGTTTTATCATTTTTCTATTTACACCTTTTGGAACGGGAACAAGAGCTAAATTAAATCAAGGATTTGCATATGTAAGAACTTTTATAATTTCTCCAAAAGCTGATGATACCTCCAAACGATTAACATTGAATTCGTATGATTTTCCTTTAAAAGGAATTTATGAGACTAATGATGTGAATTTGGATGCATTAAAAGGCAAAGTAGTTTTCATTAATTACTGGGCTACGTGGTGTCCACCATGTAGAGCAGAAATGCCAATGATAAAATCGTTATATGATGACTATAAGGATAAAGTTGTTTTCTTATTTATCACTTCAGACGACAAAGAAAAAGTAACACAGTTTTATACCAAGAATAGCTACAATTTTCCAACGTATAACGCATTGCAAACGCCTCCAAATGAAATTAATACGCAAACATTGCCTACAACATTTATTTTAGACAAAAACGGTAAAGTAGCCGTTGAAGAATATGGAGCTTCAAACTGGAATAGTGGTAGTGTTCGTAAATTATTAGACGGTTTGATTAACGAGTAACTTCATCAATGGTTTCCAATAGTAGTTGGCAACCTTTTTTAATCTCACTATTGGTAATAGTTAGAGGTGGAGTTATACGAATGGCTCTTCCTTCAAATAATAACCAAAATAATATAAGTCCTTTATCCAAACATTTTAGGATTACCTCAGTAGCTATTTCTGGAGATTCCATAAGTAAAGCTAGCATAAGCCCTCTGCCTCTTATTTCTTTTATTGCCTTATGATTTAGTAATGATCTGAATAACTTTTCTTTTTCCAATGTTTCAGTCATTAAAGTGCTTGAAGTAAGTTCATTAATTGTTGCCAAAGCCGCCGTCGCAATAACCGGATGCCCTCCGAATGTAGTTATATGCCCCAGTTTTGGATTTTCTTTCAGTAGAGCCATCATTTCATAAGAAGCAATAAATGCCCCGATAGGCATACCGCCACCAAGTCCTTTTCCGGCAACAATAATATC
>JAGQYU010000001.1 GCA_020435885.1 Flavobacteriaceae bacterium | reverse complement strand
TTCCCAACTGATATTTTGTAATGTCTGCTCTTGTGTTTCTAATTGTGATTTAATAATTTCTTCTTCAAAACGTTGTTCAGCTTCTTTTTGTTCGTATTGAAATTTGACTTTTCTATTTTGAAAAATACTAAAGATTATAATAATAACCACGACTAATATAACAACGGTTAGTGTGGCTATCAATATAACTATGGTATTGTCTAGGTTTCCCATATGATTGTTAATGTAACGTAAAATTAATCAATATACTGAGAAGGTAACTTCTTTTTTAAAATTAGGATTACTACTCTTTCTTGCTCCATATAAAACCAAAAGTAAAAGTTAAGTACATTATTATGGCAGAAACATAAATAATTAAAAACAGTTTATGTATTCCGGGGATCAAAGCGTATCCATTCATTTTAATTGAAAACGGAATAGTACACGCATAGAAAATGAGTAAACCAACGCTAATCCAAAATAACAAAGATTTATGAAATATTAGTATTTGTTCTGATTTTAAAAGCTCAATAAAATAAAACAATATGATTACGATAAGAAAAAGCGAACCGAAAATATTAGGTAATTCAGACCATTCTAGGATAAAGCTTTGTATAAAAAACCAATTTATAATTGTAACTATTAGGAAACTGATAAAAAATATCGAAACCCAAAATTTATGGATATTTGCACTCAACGATTTATAATAGATGTAAAAAAGAAAGGAAAATGTGATTATTTCAAGAAGGTTATATAACCATAAATTATAGATTAATTCATTTTCATCATAAAAAAGCAAAGCTTTAATTTCATATTTAATACTTGCCCAACCAAGAAACTCTGTTAGAGTAATATACCAAAGTAGTAACAAAAAATATTTTAAAGGAGTAGTTTTATATTTGTAATAATAAATAGTCCCAACAATAGCAGCGATCAACTCGCTATATTTTACAAAGCCTCTTATTAAATCTATTGTCAAACTTTATTTTTAATTATATTAAAGGGAGAACTTAAATTTTCATCTTTTAATAAAAATCCTTCACCATCTTGTATCAAACTTAAAATATGCATAGATAATTCAACATTATATTTCTAGAGAAGGCAGTTTGCTTTTAATGATATCCATAAGTTTTTTATTGTTTTTCAGTAATTTATATTTAATAGTCTGAAAAACACTAAAAAGTACTATGGTAGCAATAGTAAATACCAACACTACAATAGTACTTATGATGATAATTAATGTTACTCCTTCCTGCTCCATATAAAACCGAATGTAAAGGTTAGATACATTGTTATTGCTAAAATGTATATTATTAAAAATAATTTATGAATGCCGGGGAATAACATATATTCATTTACTTTTAAGGTAAAAGGAATAGTACCTGTATAAAATAATAGCAGCCCAACACTTATCCAAAAAAGTAGTAATCTATGAAAGACAATTATTTTTTCAGACCTTAATAGTTCAATTAGATAAAAAAGTATTGACAGTATTAAAAAGATAGAACCAAGAATTACAGGCATTTCTGCCCCTTCTTTAAAGTAATTTTGGATGAATATCCAGTTAATGGTAAATACTATGGAAAAAATATAAGCAAAGTATCTAACCCGCTTTTTATAATTTATAGATTCTAAATATTTACTGTAAATAAAGAATAAGGTATTAAAAGTAATAAATTCAAGGGTATTATATAGCCAGTGCATATAATGTATTCCGTCTTCATCAATATAAGTAAGATTACCAGTTTCTCGAATATACCATCCCAAAAATTCTGTTAAAGTGATATACCACAATAGATATAAAAAATATTTTAATGGAGTATTTTTGTACTTATAGAAAAAAATAGTTCCAACAATAGCGGCAATCAATTCGCTATATTTTACAAAACCTCTTATTAAATCTATTGTCAAATTTTGTGTTTTTTAATTATTACCATAGGGTGGTCCTAATTCACCACGATTGAGTAATAGCCCTTCATCATCATCTTGCATTAAACTAAAAAAACTAGCCTTTTGCATATTTTGATGATTCATTTCCATGTCTTTTTTAAAGGCCTCATATAAGAATATTCTTTTGCCGTTTTCTACAGTAAAACCTGACTGAATAGTATCGCCATCAATCACATTTTTAACAGTAGGTGCTATAAAAAACGTTTGATGATTACTTTGCTTACCTTTATTGTCTGGGTCAACACTAAAATAGAATTGCAGCCCTTCGGCTTCACCTGCATTTTCTTCCAGATATTTTAAATAAGCCTTTATGGTTTTCATATCAAACCACACGGTTCGGGTATCATTAAAATCATCACCATATTTTTTCTTTAAGGTGTCTTTTAAAATTTTAACCCTGTCTTTAGTGTATTTGCCATACATTTTAACAGCTTCTTTTAGTGGAATGATATGATTTTCTTTCATACTTTCAATATCTACTCTAGTTATAGAGTTAGTTTCCTTTTGTTTTTCTTCGCAAGAAATAATTACTAAAAGCATAAAAATGCTTGCTAGTATAACTGTAATTTTTTGATAAACTGAACGTAATTGTTTCATAATTAAGTAGTTTTAGGATATGTAACGCAAATTACAAATAAATTGTAGTTCCCCGTAGGGGATTTTTCCCCTTTTTTGTTGCGGAAAAATACCGTTGATTTTTAGGATAATACCTCTTGAAATTTGTTAAGATTCGCCTAAACTTTGTAAGCGAATAAGAAATTGATCAACAAATTTTCTCCTTACTCTCTGTTACTACATTGTTTGAATTTGGGGAAGTTGCTATGAAAAAACTATTTGAGCTTGATATGGTTTCTTATGAGTTAACTGAAAGGCTGATATAATACCCTTCACTCCCCCGTACATTAAAAACTGTACCATCCTCGAAGATTAAATATTGGCCTTTCACTCCTTTTAGAATGCCTTTATAGGTTGGTGTTTTATCTAAATTTAATGAAGTTATTTTTTGAGGATATTGAATTACAGGAAAATCAATATTGGTTTCGTTGGAATTGTTTTCCAAAAAATATTCTTTTACCTCGTTTGGTATAAAATCTGCTAGTCTTTCCTTTTCTTTGATCAGATCTACATCTTCAATATCATTAGTTACCATTTTTCGCCAATTGGTTTTATCAGAAACATGGTCTTTTAAGGCTACTTCCGTAATACCTGCCAAGTATCTGTTAGGTACTTCAACAATTTCAATGGCTTCATGGGCACCTTGGTCTATCCAACGTGTGGGAATCTGGCTTTTTCTGGTAACACCAACTTTTAAGCTGCTGGAATTGGCTAAATAAACCACATGTGGTTGCAATTGCATTCTTTTTTCAAATTCTAAATCTCTTTCTTCTTTACCTAAATGTGCCGTACTTAGTTCAGGACGCATTACCCAATCTGCAGCTTGGGGAACTTCAAAAAAACAACTTTTACAAAAACCTTGCCTGTATATCGGTTTGTCTAAATGACAATTAAGACATTCGTATTTTAAAAAAGAGAGTTCAAGGGTTCTATTGAGTAATTGATTCAGGTTAACAAAATCATTCTCCATAATTAAATAATATTGAACCGGATGTCCAATTTCTGTAGGCATTTTCTGTAAGACTCCTTGAAATTTCATACTTATTGACTTATAACTTTAATGGTTTTTTTTACTTTTTCGGCTGTTTCTCTTGCTTTATTTATATCTTTATCAATAATGGTTACATGCCCCATTTTACGGAATGGCTTGGTAATTTTTTTACCATAGATATGTGGGGTAACACCGTCCATTTCCATAATTTTTTCAATGTTTTTGTAGAGAACGTTACCTGTATAATCTTCAGCACCAACTAAATTTACCATAACGGCTCCTAATTTACTGGAACTATTACCTAAAGGAAGGTTGAGTATAGCCCTTATATGCTGCTCAAACTGGCTGGTGTATGAGGCTTCAATACTATAGTGCCCACTGTTGTGAGGCCTTGGAGCTACTTCATTCACCAATATTTCGTTATTGTGAGTTAAGAACATTTCTACGGCCAACAAGCCTACATGTTTAAAGGCGTTGGCTACTTTCAAAGCAATCAATTCGGCTTTGGTGGCTATTTCTTTGCTGATTCTTGCCGGACAGATGACATATTCCACCTGATTAGCTTCCGGATGAAACTCCATTTCAACAACTGGGTAGGTTTTTATTTCTCCATTCAAATTTCTGGCAACAATTACAGCCAATTCATTTTTAAAGGGAATCAGTTCTTCAACAACACATTCAACATTAGGCAGAGCATCTAAATCAGTATAGGTCTTTACTATTTTTACTCCCATACCGTCATAACCGAACTGCGCACTTTTCCAAACAAAAGGAAAAATCAGCGTTTCATGTTTTAAAGCAGTTTTAACCTCATCAGTATATGCAAATCTTGAATAGGGAGCTGTAGGAATGTCATGATCAGTATAAAACAATTTTTGCTTTGTTTTATTTTGAATGGTTCTGATAGTTTTAGAGGTAGGAAAAACCTGTACACCTTCATCTTCCAACTTTTCTAAGGCATCAACATTAACATTTTCAATTTCAATGGTTAGGACATTAACCTTTTTACCAAAATTGTAAACAGTATCAAAATCTAATAAACTCCCCTGATGGAATTCGTTACAAATAGCATTACATGGAGCTTCTGGCGAAGCATCTAAGACACAGGTGTAGATATCGTATTTCTGAGTTTCGGTCAATAACATTTTGCCGAGTTGTCCTCCGCCAAGGATGCCTAATTTAAAATCTGAAGAAAAATAGTTAACCATTTTAATTGCTTAATAACTGGTAATGTACAACACATCGCCGTTTTTAACAACCCTATATTGCCTTGCCGGATAGGGTGTGCCATCTTGCGGCGATCCATCTAAAATCGAAAATCTACTACTATCACATGGGCAGACCATCAACACGCCTTCTACATTCATTTTTGAACATTGACTGGGAGTTATATGCGGGCAAGCGGCTTCCCATGCTAAAAAATCATTTCCGTTAAAGTTATATACAATGATTCCAGAAATACCTCCTTGAACGGTTTCAGAATTACCGGCAATGTATAAATTACCATGGAGATTTAAGTGGATAGTTTCATTAACCGGAACATAGGGCAAAAAGGTACTAGGGTCATTATCATCAGAGCAAGAGATGAAACTTAAAAACAGTATAAATAGTATACTTTTTTTCATAGTGGAATAATTTGTTGCAAGGTACAAATAAGTTATAAATTATAAATATTTTGTACATTTGTATAATTACAATCTCACCTGACTATTTGGGTTGAGATTTTTATTTTATTAAAATGACACGTTATGAGTAAAGTTTCGTATTACACTGCCGAAGGATTAAAAAAATTAAAAGACGAATTAGAACAATTAGAGCATGTTGAAAGGCCAAGAGTAACCAATGCTATTGCCGAAGCAAGAGATAAAGGTGACCTTAGTGAAAATGCTGAATACCATGCTGCCAAAGAAGAGCAATCTTTGTTGGAATATAAAATTGCACAACTTAAAAATGTAGTGGCATCTGCACGTTTAATAGATGAGTCTCAATTAGATACTTCTAAAGTATTGGCACTTTCTACTGTTAAAATAAAAAACACCACCAATAAAATGGAGTTTACATATACGCTGGTTGCAGATTCTGAAGCAGACTTTAAGACTGGAAAAATATCTGTGAATTCACCCATAGGGAAAGGTTTGTTAGGGAAACAGGTTGGCGAGATTGCGGAAGTGCAAGCACCAAATGGAGTTATGAAATTTGAAATTTTAGAAATAAGTAGAGATTAAGATGAGTAGTATATTCACTAAAATAATTAATGGAGAAATACCTAGCTATAAAGTAGCTGAGGATGAAAATTTCTTTGCTTTTTTAGATATTAATCCGAATGCCAAAGGGCATACACTAGTAGTACCTAAAAAGGAAGTTAATAAACTTTTTGATTTGGATGAAGCTACTTACAACGGGCTGATGAGTTTTTCCAGAAAAGTTGCATTGGCGTTGGAGAAGGCTGTGCCTTGCAAAAGGATAGGGGTCAGTGTTATAGGGTTAGAAGTGCCTCACGTACATGTACATTTAATTCCGCTACATTCTATGCAGAATATTGATTTTAAACACAAAGTAAGTTTAACAAAAGAAGAGTTTGAGGAAACAGCAAAAAGTATTGCCGAGAATATACAATAATTACATTTCTTTGAGTATAACACTCATGGTAGTTCCTTTTCCAACTTCAGATTTTTCAACATGCACTCTGCCCCTGTGATAGTCTTCAATAATCCGTTTTGTAAGCGATAAACCAAGTCCCCAGCCACGTTTTTTAGTGGTAAATCCAGGTTCAAATATTTTGCTATAAAGATTTTTAGGAATACCTTTTCCTGTATCTGATACCAACACCTGAACGTATTTGCCGCTTTTAGATTCCACTTTAATGCTAAGATTGCCTTTTCCTTCCATGGCATCGATAGCATTTTTAATGAGATTTTCAATCACCCAACTAAAAAGTTGTGGGTTGATCATGGCGTATATTTTTGCATCTTCATCTGTATCAAATTGAAAATCAACTTGTTTTGAGCTTCTGGATTGGTAATAATCAAAAGCCTTTTTAGTTTCCAAAACAACATTGTGCCTTTCCAAATTTGGAGTAGAACCAATTTTAGAAAATCTGTCAGCAATGGTATTAAGCCTGTCAATATCTTTTTCAATTTCTGCTACGGTACTTTCTTCGGTATTTTCCATTCGCAAAATTTCTACCCAGCCAAGTAATGATGATAGAGGTGTGCCTATTTGATGCGCCGTTTCTTTGGCCATACCCGCCCATAATTTGTTTTGCTCAGCAACTTTGTTGGATTTGAAAACTAAATAAATAACAGTACCAAACAACAATAAAATTAGCAGTAGCGCCATTGGGTAGTACTGTAGCTTATTTAAAAGATCAGAATCTCTATAATAAATAAAACCTGCTATTTCTTCACTATTATGCTCTCTGATTACAACAGGCGTGTTCTCTTTTTTCATTCTTTCTAGCTGCCTTGTAAGGTAAAGCCTATCTCCAGTGGGGAGATCATCGTAGAATCCATTACTTTCAAAATCTAAATTTTTCCATGCTTCTATGTTTCCTTCCTTATCAGTCCGAATCATAGGAATGTTCACATTGCTTTCTATGATTTGCCCTTCGAGTGTGATATCAGCATTCAGATCAGGGTTATTCATATTTTCTAATGCCATAGCCATATTTTCCATTTTTAGGCGTTCTTCTTGCTTAAATTTCTGGAAAAAGATATTGGTGTTCCATAAAATAAGGGCAACAACCAAAAAGGCTGTGAAGATGAGTGTCCACTTTAGGGCATTCTTATTTTGGGGGAGGTTCATCAAAACAAATATAAAAACATCTGTTGATATAACTAAAAAAAATAAGGGTTATTATAGCAAACGCTCATATTATAAAAACCTTGTTGATAAATTGTGGGTACTTAATACAAGTTCGTATAAAAAGAAAGTCTATAAAAACATATTTTTGCATAGAATCAATTATAATAAATTAGGCTTAGGCCGAAAGAATTAACAGACATGGAAATAGTTGGAAGTATTAAGAAAATAGATGAAACCAAAACATTTGGAGCAAGCGGATTTAGAAAACGTGAAATGGTAGTAACCACTGATGAGCAATACCCGCAGATGTTATTGATAGAATTTGTACAGGATAAATGCGATGCCTTGGATAATTTTAAAATTGGCGAGAATGTTAAGGTAAGCATAAACTTAAGAGGAAGAGAGTGGATTAATCCGGAAGGGGAAGCTAAATATTTTAATTCCATCCAAGGATGGAGAATTGAAAAATTACAATCAGCCACTCAATCGGATGAAATACCTCCAATTGAAGCTATTGATGCTTTTGAACCTGCCGATACAACTTTTGATGAGGATCCGGATGATCTTCCTTTTTAAAAGTGAAAAATTTTAAGATGAGGCCTTTAGTATACTAAAGGCTTTTTTATTTTTGAATATGTTTTTGTTAGATGAAGATTTGTGGTTTCCTCCGGTTGAATATGCCTCAGAAGAAGGCATTATTGCCATTGGTGGCGATCTTTCCGCTGAAAGATTGTTATTGGCATACAAAAGCGGAATTTTCCCTTGGTTTAATGAAGGTGAGCCTATAGTTTGGTATAGCCCTGACCCCAGAATGGTGCTTTTCCCTGAAAAGTTAAAAGTTTCTAAAAGTATGAAGCAACTCATCAAGTCTGGTAAATTTACGGTTACTTTTAATAAAGATTTTGCGGGTGTTATTGCAAACTGTAAAGATATTTACAGAGAAGGGCAAGGGGGGACATGGATAACCAAAGAAATGCAACATGCATATATAAAATTACATAAAGAAGGCTACGCAAAATCTGTTGAGGTTTGGCAACATAATGAGTTGGTTGGCGGTTTGTATGGAATTGATCTTGGCTCAGTTTTTTGTGGCGAAAGTATGTTTAGTAAAGTTTCTAATACTTCTAAACTGGCTTTTATCATGTTGGTGGAATCGCTTAAAAAGCAACGCTATAAGTTGATTGATTGTCAGGTTTATACTGATCATTTAGCTAGTTTGGGAGCTGAGGAAATTCCCAGATCAGAATTTTTAAAGTACCTTTGAAAAGTAAATTTTCAACACAATGGATATTAAAAATGCACAACTTGTTGTAGATAATTGGATAAAGGAACATGGAGTCCGTTATTTTAATGAATTGACAAATATGGCTCAATTGACGGAGGAGGTAGGCGAAGTGGCTCGTATCATTGCTCGCCGCTATGGAGAGCAGAGCGAAAAAGAAAGCGATAAAAACAAAGACCTTGGTGAAGAACTAGCGGATGTGCTTTTTGTGGTGCTATGCCTTGCTAATCAGACGGGTGTTGATCTGCAAACTTCTTTTGATAAAAAAATGGAGTTAAAAACGAAGAGAGATCATGATCGTCATCATAATAATGAAAAACTGAAATAATGACATTCTTTGAAAAAATAAAAACTGGTATTTTCTGGAAAAAGGCGGTGCAAATTACTTTTACATTTTTTATTATCCTATTTGTAGTTTCGTTGTTATTTAAAAGTTTTTCGGCATTGCTTTCTTTCGATTGGCAAACTGTCGCTGAGCAAAACTTTACGGAAGGCAAATGGCAACGTTTTTTTGGTGCCAAAATAGCGATTAGTTTGGTGTACGGAATTTGGGTGACTTCAAAACATATAAAGTAAAAAGAGGGCTAAGCCCTCTTTTTATTTGTCATTTCTAGCGTAGTCGGGAAATTTAAGGTATTGTTTTACGGTATATTTCAACTGCGCTCAATGTGACATTTTAAGTTTTAGTAGCTTTTTTATTCCAATTGTATCAGGTCAATTCCGCTGTCTTTAACTTTTTGATTTAGCTCTTTAACATCTTTTTCAAAGATGCTGTATACTTTTGAAAGTTCGGCATCAATTTCTTTAGTTACTTCATTTTTAAAAGCAATGGCTTGGTCTGTAGGTTTAAAATTACCCATAGAAGTTAAAGAATTTAAATGCCCTAGTTTGTTATTCAATTTTATTGGAAAATTTAATGGATCTTGCCCGCTTCTGTTTTTAGTTTGATATAGATTATTTTCAATCTCTGTAACACGTTTTGAGATGTCATCGGCAAAATCTATCAACTCTTTGTGTTGTTCTTTATCTTTAACAGATTTTTTCAACTGAGTTATCTGGCCTTTTACTTTTCTGATGTTCTTTATGGCCTTATGTATCTCAGTAAGTTTATCTCTTACTTCAGCAATAAAATCGAACTGGGCCTGCATATCTTCTAAAGTAGCCTCCGTTCTAGGGTCTTTTAAAATGGTAAAGCTTTTAGATGTTGAAATAGTATTTTTAGTAAGTTCTACCGTATAGTTTCCGGGAAGAGCCATAGGGCCGTTTAAAGAAGCCCACCAAAGGATCATCCCATCAAAATCTTCGGCTCCGGAGTACATCATATCCCAGTTAAATTGATTGGCACCCGGGGCAACTTTTAGAACTTCCTCTTTCTTTTCTTTATCAGGATGTGTAGTGAATTTTTTGATCAGCTTTTTCTGGGTATCATAAAAAGAAAGTGAAATAGTGTCTTTTTTCAGCGTATCCTTTACAAAGAAATTAACTATTACACCACCATTATGATTTTGCCCTTGCGTTTTGGAAGTAGCGCCTCTGCCGCCGCCCATTCTGTAACTGTCTTTTGGTTTATAAAGAAAAATATCACCAGTGGTGAGATCATTATTTAGTTGACGCAATGGGGTAAGATCATCAATGATCCAGAATGATCGTCCTTGTGTGGCAGCTATCAAATTATCATCCTTAACTGCAAGGTCTGTAATTGGAACTATAGGTAAGTTTAACTGAAACTTCTGCCAGTTGGCTCCATCGTCAAAACTAATATACATACCTTTTTCTGTTCCGGCATATAAAAGCCCTTTTCTTTTTGGGTCTGCTCTAAGTGCCCTTGTAAAATCTTCATTCCCAATACCATTAACAATTAATTTCCATGTTTGGCCGTAATCCTCGGTTTTGTAGATGTACGGTTTATAATCTCCTGATTTATATTTAGTTCCAACGATATATGCACCTCCCTTGTTAAAAGGATCAATTTCTATACAATTGATCATCATCCACTCCGGCATTATTGAAGGTGTAATGTTTTGCCAATCTTTACCTCCATCTTTTGTGATATAAATTAAACCATCGTCTGAGCCTGTCCAGATCAAATCTTTTTCAAAAGGAGATTCCGCTGCGGCGAAGATGGTTCCATAATATTCAACACTCGTATTATCTTTTGTTATAGGCCCTCCGGATGATTTCAACGTATTTGGATCATTTCTAGTAAGGTCTGGGCTGATAACTTCCCATGATTGCCCTTCATTGTAAGTTACATGTAAGTGATTAGAGGCTGCATATAATTTTTTAGGATTGTTTGGCGAAAAGAAAATAGGGAAATTCCACTGGAATCTGTACTTAAAGTCTTCAGCGCCATGCCCCATTGGGTTATCCGGCCATACATTAATAGCCCTTGCTTCATTAGTTTTATGATTTACTCTAGTTAAAAAACCATCGTAACTACCGCCATACACAATATCATTGTTCAATGGGTCAACTGTAATGTGAGCACTTTCGCCACCGGCAGTACTCTCCCAGTCTTTTTCGGTTATAAACCTGCCGCCTGTTCTGTGAGCAATACGCACGGTTGAATTGTCCTGTTGCGCACCATAAATTCTATAAGGAAAATGATTGTCAGTAACTACACGGTAAAACTGTGCAGTTGGCTGATTATGATAGGTTGTCCAGTTTTCACCTGCATCAAAAGTAACTTGAGCGCCACCGTCATCGCCAATTATCATTCGTTGACTATCTTCCGGAGCAATCCACAGGTCATGATGATCACCATGAGGAGCATTAAAATTTTCGAAAGTTTTTCCTCCGTCTGTAGATCTGTGATATTGCACATTCAGCACATATACTGTGTTTTCATCTTTGGTATCAGCATAGATGCGAGTATAATACCAAGCTCTTTGGCGTAATTTTCTTTCGTCATTTACCAATTTCCATGTTTTTCCGGCATCGGTAGATTTATAAACACCTCCTTTTTCATTTTCTATCAAAGCCCAAATAACATCAGAATTTAGTGGAGATACAGCAATACCCACAATCCCCCAAATACCTTTTGGAAGCCCTTCATTTTTTGAGATATTTTCCCAAGTTTCACCCTCATCAGTACTTTTCCATAAAGCCGAACCTTCGCCACCACTTGATAAACTATAGGGAGTTCTTCTAACATTCCATGTGGAGGCATATAAAATGCGTGGATTATTAGGGTCAAATAGTAGGTCAATGGCGCCAGCATCTGCATTGGCAAACAAAACTTTTTTCCATGTTTTCCCTCCATCAACAGATTTGTACACTCCTCTTTCATTGGAAGATTTATACAAGTCGCCTAAAACGGCAGCATATACAATATCAGGATTTTTTGGGTGAATTCTAATTCGTGGAATGTGTCTTGAATTTTCTAAGCCTATATGTGTCCATGTTTTTCCGGCATCTACAGATTTCCACATACCATCGCCAGAAGAAACATTACCGCGAACTGTTTTTTCGCCATTTCCAACATATATCACATTATTGTCCCATTCGCTCACAGCAACAGCTCCAACAGATCCGCCAAAAAAACCATCGGAAATGTTTTCCCAAGTATTGCCGGCATCTGTAGTTTTCCATACGCCACCACCAGTTGAGCCCATGTAAAATAAATTGGGTTTTCCGGAGACTCCGGTTACGGTAGCACTTCTACCTCCCCTAAAAGGGCCTATATTTCGCCACTTTATGGAATTGTAGTATTTTTCATCAAACTGAATAGTGTTTGTTTGCTTTTTTCTTTTGTATTTTTGAGCGTTACTTGGGTAGCTTAAAAACAATAGAATGCCGATTGACAGGAAGAATAATTTTTTCATGAAGGAATGAGTTAATTGAAATGAAAGTTAAAAGTAATTATAAAAAATAATTTATTTAAGTTTTGTGAATGAATTTATCGCTTGATTATTCTGATAAAGAGTTGCTTAACGCAGAAATTAATATCTCCGGTTCTAAAAGTGAATCTAACAGATTATTGATCTTACAGCAGTGGTTTCCGAATCTTACATTGTTGAATGTTTCTGATTCTGATGATACAAATCATCTGATGGATGCTTTGAATTCAACTAGTGAAATTGTTGATATAGGACACGCCGGTACAGCCATGCGCTTTTTAACGGCATACTTTTCTGCTTTGAAAGGTAGAGAAGTTGTACTTACAGGTTCTGGAAGAATGCAAAACAGGCCTATTAAAGTGTTGGTAGATGCACTTAAAATGTTAGGTGCCAATATTAAATATGTTGATAAGGAAGGGTATCCTCCGTTAAGGATTAAAGGGAAAAATATAAAAAATAATAAGGTTAGTATTAAAGGAAATGTGAGTAGTCAGTATATTTCTGCTTTATTGTTGATAGCTCCCTCATTACCAAATGGTTTGGAAATTGAGTTGGTTGATGAAATTACCTCCAGACCTTATCTACAAATGACTTTAGAGCTTTTGCATAAAATTGGTGTTGAAACAAAATGGAAGGATACTATTATTACTATCAGCCCAAAAAGAGCTATTGAAGATATAACAATAACTGTAGAATCTGATTGGAGTTCCGCCTCCTATTTTTATAGTATTTTAGCGTTGGCAGATATTGGGCAGTCATTGGTTTTAACCTCATATAAAAAGGAAAGTTTGCAAGGCGATAGTTGTTTGACAGATATTTATGAAAATTTTGGTGTTGAAACTATTTTTAACAATAATGCTATAAAGCTGGTAAAGAAATCTGAACCGATTAATAACAAGCTAGCGTTAGATTTGAAAAATGCTCCTGATATTGCTCAAACCATAGCTGTGACTTGCTTTGCGTTGGGGATTGAATGCGATTTATATGGATTACATACACTCAAAATAAAAGAAACAGATAGGTTAGTAGCTTTGAAAAATGAGCTTCAAAAATTTGGAGCCAACATTGAAGTGACAGAAAATAGTTTACATTTAAAGAGGGCAACAACCATTCATAAAAATATTGCTGTAAAAACGTATGACGATCATAGGATGGCTATGGCTTTTGCGCCTTTAGCAATGAAAGTTCCACTAACTATTGAAGATGCTGAGGTGGTTACAAAATCGTATATAAATTTTTGGGAAGATTTAGATAAATGTTTTAAAAAAAAATAATTTAATACTGATGAAAAAAATTAGTTATTTTTTGTTGTTTTTGCTGACTTTTTGTTCAAAGCCACCTGCTGAATTAGATTATAATACCATGCTGAAAAAACATATTTCTGATGAAAGTGTTCAGCAACTTTTTAAGAAATATGGCAAAGATTATAAGTTTGTAAATGCTTATGGAATGCATTTTTATAATTACGAAGATTTGAATTTAGAACTGAATTTTTCTACAACGGATACGTTGAGGAAGGTTTATTTTAAATCTGATGCTGTTCAGATTCCCTATGGACTTACAATTGCTGATGCTAGAAATGCTGTTGAAAATAAAATTGGAGTTGCTGATACATATGAAATAGGTGCTAGCAACCTTATAGGATATTATTTTGATAAAAACCTAACGGTAATTTATAAGACAAAAGATACACTTGATGTTGATAATGGTGTAAAACAATACACGCTTAGTATCTTAAATAAAGAGAGAATCTTATCTAAATAAAAAAAGAAAAAGCCGAGAGTAAATTCTCGGCTTTCCGTACTCGGGATGGGACTTGAACCCATACGGGCATTTCTGCCCACTGGATTTTAAGTCCAGCGTGTCTACCAATTCCACCACTTCTGCGTCCAATAAATAAAAAAAGGTCTTCCAACCTTTTGAGCGAAAAACGGGATTCGAACCCGCGACCTCAACCTTGGCAAGGTTGCGCTCTACCAACTGAGCTATTTTCGCAACTAACGCCAACTGTTGTTTCCAACGAAAGCGGGAGCAAATTTAAAATAATTAACGCAAATACAAAGATTTTTTTTGAAAATTATACACGCTTACTTCTTTATTTTTACAGAAGCATTGCGTTGCAAGGTGCGCTTTATTTCATTTAACTTCATCAAAGCTTCCACAGGGGTTAAGGTATCAAT
>JAGQYU010000123.1 GCA_020435885.1 Flavobacteriaceae bacterium | reverse complement strand
AAATCGCCTCGTGGCCAAATATGTAATGCATTTTTAAAAGTTTTAAAGCCACCATCCTTATTCGGAAGAATACTTAGCTCTTTATAGCCATGTGTCAGGTAATTTTGTGAAAAACTGAACAGAAAACGTTTGCTGAGATAGTAGCTATTTCTAAGAGCAGAGCCTGCGCCGTCAGTACCAAAAATTACATCAGCCGTAATGGTTGTTTTTTCTTTGGTGTGATAATCGACAAAAGTGGCTGTTTTGTTTTCAAAATCTACTTTTTTGCATTTCAGATTAAACTGAAAAGTGACATTTTCTAACGCTTCGGCTTCATTCATCAATAATGCTGTGAGATCTTGACGAGAGATTGAATTGATATATTCATGTTCTCTACCACTGTAATTTGATAAAAATGTATTTCCCTCTTTATCATGGATCATTCGTCCATGCATGGGAATGCAAAGTGGTTTTACTTTTTCTTCAATGCCTACCAATTTCATTGCTTTAATACCCCTGTCAGAAAAAGCAAGGTTTATAGAGCGGCCTGCACTTATATCAACTTTTCTAAGGTCAGGGCGCATTTCTATAACTTGTACATTGTAGCCTCGTTGCCCTAATCGCAGGGCTAGCAAAGAACCACATAATCCGGCACCAATAATGAGTATTTTTTCTTGTTTATTCATTTTCTTTTTGTCATACTAAATTGTTGAAATATTTAGGATGAGACCTCTCGACTGCGCTCGAGGTGACTTTAATTGTTTAAAATTTCTTTTAATCTTTCAACCATTTTATAAACATCTGTAAAAGAATTATATAGTGGTACAGGTGCACAGCGGATCACATCCGGCTCTCGCCAATCTGTTACAACTCCGGCTTCTGTCAGTTTTTCATGCAAGCTTTTATCAGCATTCTTTACCTGTATGGATAATTGGCAACCACGCTCTTCCGGATTAGAAGGCGTAATAATTTTAATCCTTTTATGTTGTAATTGATTGATTAGATATTCTAAATAACCAGTTAGTTTGTTGGATTTTTCAGTTAGTTTTTCCATACCCACTTCATCAAAAATATCCAACGAAGCTTTAATAGCTGCCATGGATAGAATAGGAGGGTTACTTACTTGCCAACCTTCGGCACCTGGAAGTACGTCAAACTCTTGGCGCATATTAAAACGTGTTTTTTTATTGTGGCTCCACCAACCTGCAAAACGATTCAAATCTTTGTTATAGGCATGTTTTTCATGAACAAAACACCCTGAAAGGCTTCCCGGACCGGAATTCAAGTATTTATATGTACACCAAACTGCAAAATCTGCTCCGGAATCATGTAGATTTAACGCCACATTTCCGGCACCATGTGCGCAGTCAAAGCCAACCATACAACCATAGTTGTGACCTAATTCGGCAATTTTTTTTAGATTAAAATATTGGCCTGTATAGTAGTTTACTGCACCAACCATTATAAGAGCTATTTCATCACCTTGAGCTTTTAAAATAGCTTCTAAATCTTCATAGCGTAACAATTCTTCACCTTTACGTGGTTTCCAGAATACTAATCCTTCTTTAGGGTCAAAGCCATGATGTTTGATTTGTGATTCCACAGCATATTTATCGGATGGAAAAGCATCACTTTCTATCAAAATTTTATAACGGGTTTTAGTGGGTTGATAAAAGGAAACCATCATAAAATGCAAATTAGCCGTTAAGGTATTCATAACCACTGTCTCAATTGGTTTTGCCCCAACAACCTTAGCCATTTTCTCCGTTAAAAACTCATGATACTTTAGCCAAGGATTTTTCGCATGGAAATGCCCTTCAACGCCAAACTCAGCCCAATCATCTAACTCTTGATTTATATATGCTTTTGTAGTTTTTGGTTGTAATCCCAACGAGTTCCCACAGAAGTAGATAAGATCATTTCCGCAGCTATCTTTTGGGATGTGAAATTTATCTCTGTAAGATGCTAATTCATCTTCACGATCCAGTTTTTTGGCAAAATCCGGAGTATTTTCAAAACTTGGCAATTAGTTCACTTTTTTAGGTTCTTAACAAAAATAAGAATTCTATCGGCCTAGCGCAAAAAATAATAAATAGTATTTTTAACTTCAAAATTTGAAAGTTTATGGAGGATCAACAACATTATTTTGAAATCAACAAAGCAACATGGAATACTAAAGTTGAGGTTCATGCAAAAAGTGCCATGTATGATTTAGAAGCATTTAAAGCAGGAAAATCATCATTGATGCCGTATGAATTAATGGGGCTAGGAGATGTTAAAGGCAAAAGTTTACTGCATTTGCAATGTCATTTTGGGCAAGATACGTTGATTTGGAGTAGGTTAGGAGCCCGATGTACTGGAGTTGATATAAGTGATAAAGGAATTAAACTGGCAAAAGAATTAAATGATGAATTACAACTGGATGCCAAATTTGTTTGCTGTAATGTATTAGATATTTCAAAATATGTAACCGATACTTTTGATATTATTTTTACCAGTTATGGTGTTATTGGTTGGTTGCCCAATTTAAAACCGTGGGCTGCAATGATAGTTGAACGATTAAATAAAGGGGGCACATTCTATATGGTTGAATTTCACCCTATTGTTTGGATGTTTGACTATTTAAGTGGCAAACCAATAATGAAGTATGGATATATGCAAAAAGAAGCTATTTATGAAGAGTATGAAGGTACATATGCAAATACTTCATCAAAAATAATAAGTAAAGAGTATGGGTGGAATCATGGTTTAGGTGAAGTTGTAACCTCTTTAGCCAATGCAGGTTTGCATATAGAATATCTGAATGAATACGACGAAAGTCCCTATAATGTGCTCCCTGATCTTAAAAAAACGGATTCAGGAATGTATGTTACTAAAGACAAATTGTATCCATTGATTTTTGAGATCAAAGCAACTAAACCTTTATGAAAATCCATTATTGATCTGTGTAATGGATTTGTGTAAAAAGATTTTTCGATTATCTTTATGTTTTGTATAAAATTGGCTATGATAAAACGATTTTTATGGTTACTGTCTTTTAGTGTTAGTATAACAATTTTTGCTCAGAAATCGCAAACATACACTTTAAGCGTTCAAAAGAGCATAGGTGCATCTTACATCACTCAGCATGTAAAGGTCGATTCACTTAAAAGCAACCCCTTTATTGGCTTTTCCGTTGCATTAAAAGGAGTAAGTATCAATACTAAGATTGATAAAGTTTATTTTAAGAATAGTGATAATGAGTGGCAGGTTTTGATGCCTGATGAAAATAATGACGAAAAAAATGCTTGGTATGCCTTAGTTTTTTTAAGTGAAGATATTTTAGAAACACAATTAAAAATTGACTTTACAACTCCTGCAAATTTAGAATCAATAAAACTAAATTTTTACTTTCCGGATGACACAGAAAATTTACTGAAAAAGTACAATATAGGCTCAGCTAATGTAAAATCTCAGAAAATTCTTTCAGATTGTGGTTGCCCCAGGCCAACAACCATTACCAGGCAAGGCTGGTGCCCTGATGGTTCTTGCTATGATAACCCTAATCCGGCTGCAACCGATGTAAAGTTTCTAATAGTACATCATACGGCAGGTAGTAATACTTCCAATGATTGGGCGGCTGTAGTAAGATCAATTTGGAATTACCATGTTTACACAAGAGGCTGGGATGATATAGGTTATAACTTTTTAATTGATACCAATGGAAACATCTATGAAGGTAGGGCAGATGATACACGTGGAGCTCATTTCTCAGGGCATAATAGCGAAACTTCCGGAATGGCATTAATGGGTACATTTACATCTGTAACCCCCTCATCTACTATGTTATATGCTTTGGAAGGTCTGCTGGTTTGGAAATGTTGTGATAAAGAGATCGATCCGTTAACTACCGCTTACCATGCATCTTCGGGTTTAACATTGAATACTATTTCAGGGCATAGAGATGGTGGTGCTACCGAATGCCCGGGAGACAAAGTATATGAGTTATTGCCTACTATTCGGAATAGTGTTGACTCTCAATTGACAAGTTGTGCTTTAGGTGTGGATGATGAATTTGCTAAGAACTTTGTAGTATATCCTAACCCGTTTACTGACACAGTGACCATTTTATTGAACAATGCTATTGTAACTGACTTAGAAATAAATTGTTATGATTTGCATGGTAGGTTAATTTTCAGTAGGATTAAAAGTGACTCATCAAATAAAGTGGAGTTAGATGTAAGTAACCTATCTTCTGGATTGTATGTTCTTCGTTTAGCTTCTGATGAAAAACAAACATATACTAAACTTATTAAAAATTGAAAAGATAAATGCTGGTAAAGATTTACGGAAGTGCTGTTTTTGGTGTTGAAGCTACTACTATAACTGTTGAGGTAAATGTAGATAAAGGTATTGGTTATCATTTAGTTGGCTTGCCGGATAATGCAATTAAAGAAAGTAATTATCGTATAGCTGCGGCACTTCAAAATAATGGATATAAGATTCCAGGAAAAAAGATCACTATCAATATGGCTCCTGCCGATATGCGAAAAGAAGGCTCAGCCTATGATTTAGGAATTGCCATTGGTATTTTGCAAGCATCATCTCAAATTAAGGGTAAAAATGTAGAGCAATTCATCATTATGGGAGAACTTTCCCTTGACGGGAGTTTGCAGCCCATAAAAGGAGCATTGCCAATCGCCATAAAAGCTAGGGAAGAAGGTTTTAAAGGATTTATTCTGCCTAAACAAAATGCAAAAGAAGCTGCTATTGTAAATGATTTGGATGTTTATGGGGTGGAAAACATTAAAGAAGTAATTGATTTTTTTGAGGAAAAACTATCCTTAGAACCGATTGTGGTGGATACCCGTAAGGAGTTTTATGAAAATTTAGAGAACCCTGAATTTGATTTTTCGGATGTTAGAGGGCAAGAGTCCATAAAACGTTGTATGGAAATTGCTGCAGCTGGCGGACATAATATTATTTTGATTGGTCCTCCGGGTTCTGGAAAGACCATGTTGGCTAAACGTTTGCCATCTATTTTACCACCAATGACGCTTCATGAAGCGTTAGAAACTACCAAAATTCACAGTGTGGTTGGCAGAATCAAAGAAAACTCAGGATTGATGAGTCAACGTCCTTTCCGAGCTCCGCATCACACTATTAGTGATGTTGCTTTGGTAGGTGGTGGGGCTTATCCGCAACCGGGAGAAATTTCGCTTTCACATAATGGCGTATTGTTTTTAGATGAATTACCCGAGTTCAAAAGATCAGTATTAGAAGTAATGCGTCAACCGTTGGAAGATAGAGAAGTAACCATTTCAAGGGCTAAATTTTCGGTAACCTATCCAAGTAGCTTTATGTTGGTTGCCAGTATGAACCCTAGCCCCAGTGGCTATTTTAATGATACTGAAGGGCATGTAACTTCCAGTCCTGCTGAAATGCAGCGGTATTTGAGTAAGATTTCAGGACCTTTGATAGACAGGATTGACATCCATATTGAAGTACAATCTGTTCCATTTGAAAAACTTTCTGAAGATAGAAGAGGAGAGCCCAGCAATATTATCAGAGAGCGTGTTATGAAGGCTCGTCAAATTCAAACTGATAGATTCAAAGAAATGGAAAATGTGCATTATAATGCTCAAATGAGTTCAAAACAAATAAGAACTTTTTGTGTGCTGAATGATGCCTCTAAACAGTTGTTAAAAACCGCAATGGAAAGTCTAAATCTCTCAGCAAGAGCGTACGACAGAATATTAAAAGTTGCTAGAACCATTGCTGATCTGGATAATTCAAAAAATGTAACTTCTGAGCATATTTCGGAGGCTATTCAATATAGAAGTTTGGATAGAGAAGGTTGGTTAGGATAATTTTTTTTAACTTTGAAAAACAAACAATTACTCCCCTTGTTATGAAAAATCTTTTTATTGCTATTTGTCTTTTTATTGCTTTTTCAGCCAGTTCACAATACAGAAGTGATATTTCTTTATTAACTGATAATGAATGGATTAATAAAGATCTGGATTATATCCGATTTCATAATGACACTGTTGTTTATAACATATCAAATAATAAACAAGAACTTCTTTTTGATGTGGAAAAAAGAAAATTACATATTAAAACGAGTTACAGAGTTGCCGGAGAGCTTAAGTATGAGACTTTTGAGTTTAACATAAAACAGTTGCAAAAAGATAGGTTGGTAATAGAACCCTCTGAAAAAGAGAAAGATAAAATAACAGCTTATAGAAAAATTGAAGTTAATCCATTACTAAAAGAGAAGCAATATATTTTCTATAACAGAGGCCAATTAGTTTCAAGAGTTAATTTTAAAAAAATCACATTTCATTCTTCAACCTGTTTTGGCTTATGTCCTTCCGTTTCTGTTGAGGTGAACAATGACGGTAGTATTTTTTATAATGGTAGAACTTATTCTGGATTGGAAGGAAATTATGAAGGGAAAATGGATGCCAAAACATTATTAGAGCTAAGAAAAATGCTCAATAACAGTCAGTTATATGTATTAGATCAAAAGTGGAAACAATTGACTTCACCTAATGATCAGCCTAGATATAACTACATTATTGAACTCACTGATGGAAGACTGATACAGATCAACACAAATGATCAACACCCTATTTTGGACTCTTTGTCAGAATTTTTGATAAACATCCATAAAAAAGCTTCACTTACCAAAGCAACCGGAAAACATAATTTTGAAATTTCTACTATAGAAGATTATCGAGTAACTCTTAATTAATTTATTAATAATTAGTTAGATGTATTTAACTAAATGAAAAGTTAAAATAATTAGGTTGGTAATTCAACTTTTTAGTACTTTAGAGATTTCCTACTCTAAAATATATTTTATGAAATTCTTTTACTTTTTCATGCTGCCATTATTTTTTGTCAGCTGCAAAGAAACTCCCAAAAATGTTGGTAAAGAACAACCTGTTGAAGAAACAGTAGCTGTACCGAAATTAACATTAGTAGAAGCCAACCGATTGGCACAATTGCCTTTGCATTGTATGGATACTGAATATCCCAACAAATTGGGGCAGACTATTGGCAGTGATGCCGATTTAAAAGCTCCTAAAGAGCTCCATCCTGCTTTTTATGGCTGTTTCGACTGGCATTCAGCCGTTCACGGGCATTGGAGTTTGGTTAAATTATTGAAAGAATTTCCGCAATTGGAACATGCTGATAGTATAAAAGCAAAATTGTTGCAAAATATCTCTAAGGAGAACATCCTTGCAGAAGTAACTTATTTTCAAGGGGAACACAATAAATCGTACGAACGTACTTACGGCTGGGCTTGGTTGTTGAAGCTAGCAGAAGAATTACATACTTGGAATGATCCTTTTGCGAAGCAATTGGAAGAAAATTTGCAACCATTAACAGATTTGATAGTAAAAAGTTATATCGATTTCCTTCCAAAACTCAACTATCCTATTCGAGTTGGGGAGCATACCAATACGGCATTTGGTTTGTCTTTTGCTTGGGATTATGCTAACTCGGTTGGTCATACTGAATTAAAATCGATGATTGAACAACGTTCCAAAGACTTTTATTTAAATGATAAAGATTGTCCAATTTCTTGGGAGCCAAGCGGTTTTGATTTTTTATCGCCATGTTTAGAGGAAGCAGCTTTGTTAAAAAGAGTACTTACAAAAGAAGATTTTAGCTTATGGTTATCCGAATTTTTGCCTCAGCTTAAAACTAATGATTTTACGTTAGAAACAGGCAAAGTTTCAGACAGGACAGATGGCAAACTAGTTCATTTAGATGGAGTTAACTTTTCCAGAGCATGGAATTTGAATGAAATTTCTAAGGGTTTACCTGAGTATAAACACTTGCAAAACACTGCAAATAAGCATATTAATTACTCGTTGCCTGCCATTGTTGATGATCATTATGAAGGAGGTCATTGGCTAGGAAGTTTTGCTATTTATGCCTTGAGTACTGTTGCCAATGATTAAAAACTGGTTTAAAAATATTGGCCCCGGAACACTGGTAGCTGCTGCATTCATAGGCCCTGGAACAGTTACGGTATGTACCTTGGCGGGCGCACAGTTTGGGCTTTCATTGTTGTGGGCAATGGTTTTATCGATTATTGCTACGATAGTATTGCAGGAAATGGCTGCTCGTCTGGGCATCATCACTCAAAAAGGACTTTCGGAGATTATCCGTATAGAGATTTCCAATCCTGTAATAAGAAAAATTATCATGGCTTTGATATTGGCAGCTATTTTTATAGGAAATGCTGCTTATGAAGCAGGAAACATCAGTGGAGGTGTTTTGGGGTTAGAAGCCATTTTAGGCAACTCTCGGTGGAATATTGGAGGTTTTTCTTTCAATTACCTCAGTCTTTTTATTGGTATTATTGCGTTTATATTGCTCTTTATAGGTAATTACAAATGGTTGGAGAAGGTTTTGATTAGTTTGGTAGTAATTATGAGCCTATCATTCATTATTACTGCTATTATAACAAAACCGAACTTCATCGGCATCATTAAAGGATCTTTATTACCATCATTCCCTGAAGGGAGCTTATTAACCATTATTGGATTGATTGGAACTACCGTTGTACCCTACAATTTGTTTTTACATGCTTCTTTAGTGAAAGAGAAGTGGAGTAAAGAAGATCTTCCTAAAGCCAAAAATGATACCTTTATTTCCATTATGTTGGGAGGTATTGTTTCTATGGCGATTATCGTGGCATCTTCTGCCATTCAATCGTCTAACATTAACAGTGCTAATGATTTAGCTGAAGCTTTAGTGCCGCTATATGGAAATTATGCTAAATACTTTTTAGCCTTAGGGCTATTTGCGGCAGGTATTACTTCGGCTATTACAGCGCCTTTGGCTGCTGCTTATGTGGTGGAAGGCTGTTTGAATTGGCAAGGAGGAATGCGTTCTAGGCGTTTTAAGGCTGTTTGGATGGTTGTCCTAATAGTTGGTATCATTTTTTCGTCAATAGGCTTTAAACCTATCGAAATTATAAAATTTGCACAGATTGCTAACGGTCTGTTATTACCGGTTATAGCGGTAATATTGTTATGGATAATGAACAAAACATCGGTTTTAGGCAATTTTAAGAATACAACCTTTCAAAATGTGTTGGCATTACTTATATTATTTGTTACCATCTTTTTAGGACTGAAAAGCATTTTAAAAGTTTTTGAACTAATATGAAGAATTACTCTATAGATATTAATTGCGATTTAGGCGAGGGAATAGGTAATGATGCCTTACTTATGCCATTGTTGAGCTCTTGCAATATAGCCTGTGGAGGCCATACCGGAGATGAAAAGTCAATGAAGGAGACCATAAAATTAGCTTTGGAGCATGGGGTTAAAATTGGCGCTCACCCTTCATATCCTGATAGAGAAAATTTTGGCAGAAAAGAAATAGATATTACTTTAAGTAAATTGCAAGAAAATATTGAAAATCAAATAAATACATTTAAAAATATATTAAATAATACTAGAGGTAAATTACATCATATCAAACCACACGGAGCCCTTTACAATGTGGCAGCTAAGAATAGAAAAGTTGCTGTAATTATACTCAATGCAGTTCAAAATACTGTTGACAATGTTTTTCTGTACGTTCCTTATAATTCAGTTATACATCAATTAGCACTAGAAAGAGGGATAAAGGTTAAAATTGAAGCCTTTGCAGATAGAAATTACAACCCTGATTTAAGCTTGGTTTCACGTACTAACACAAATGCTGTGATTACAGCTCCGGAATTAGTTCGACAGCATTTAATGAATATGATCATTCACAAAAAGGTGGTGAGTATTGATGGAGTAGAATTGCCTATGTATGCAGATACTTTTTGTGTACATGGTGATAATCCGAATGCGATTGAAATTTTAAAATTCCTGCATACAGAATTGCCTAAAAATGGTATCCGAATTGAATAGGTTTGAACCTACATACAAACCTTATGGAAGCCATGCAATTTTGATAGAATGGCCATCAAAAATTGATAAAAACATATTGAATGATATACTTTTATTCAAAGAAAAAATTGTATATTATAATACTAAAGTAATTGTTGATATAATCAACACATACAGCTCGATAACAATAATTTACGACTCAACTATAAGAAATATCTATAACGAAATTTCAAGGCTAAAATCAATATATTTAGAAGAATTTTCGGGTGAAAAAGAGAACATATACAGATGGCAAATACCTGTGTGTTATGATTTGAAATTTGGTGTTGATTTGGAGGAAATTTCTGTTCAAAAAAAACTCTCAATCGAAGAGATTATCAAACTCCATTCAGAAAAAATTTACACGGTTTATTTTATAGGTTTTTTGCCAGGGTTTTTATACTTGGGTGGTTTGGATGAGCAACTTCTTACTCCCAGAAAGGCAACACCAAGGTTAAAGGTTGAAAAAGGTTCGGTAGCTATTGGCGGTTCACAAACGGGAGTTTATCCTGTTGAAAGCGCCGGAGGCTGGCAAATTATAGGTAAATCGCCGGTTTCTTTTTTTGATATTTCTTCGGAAACACCCTGTTTTGCTAAGCCCGGGGATGAAATTGTGTTTATTCCAGTTAATATGGAAGAGTACTTGTCTATTGAAGAACAAGAGGTAGAAAAAAGTTATCAACTAAACAAAAGTATAGTTAATGATTAGGGTTATTTCTGCCGGCATTTACATCGCTGTTCAGGATTTAGGAAGGCAAGGATATGGTCATTTAGGTGTGCCGATTTCAGGAGTTATGGATAGCTATTCCGCTAAGTTAGCCAATCATCTTTTAGGAAATAATGAGAATGAATCAGTATTAGAAATTACTTTAGGTAATACAATATTAGTATTTGAAAATAAACTATCTATAGTTATTTCAGGAGCTGATACTCAGCCAATGATTAGCGATAATATGGTAAACATGAACCGCGTATTAGAAGTTAATACAGGTGATGTTCTTAAGCTGGGAAAACCTTTATATGGAGTGAGGACATATGTGGCCGTTAAAGGAGGTTTTCAAACGGAAAAAGTGTTGGGCAGTAAAAGTTGGTTTAAAAACGTTACAGAACAATTTTTAGTCAAGAAAGGAGATGTATTACCTGTTTCGCCTCAAAAAGGCTTTAAAACGCTTAAAAATGCTTCTGTGAGGGTAGATAAAGAACATTTTGATGCAAGATTTATAGAAGTATATAAAGGCCCTGAATTTGACTTGTTGTCTGAAAAACAGCAAAATGAACTGAAAAATACTGTATTTACTATCTCAAAAGATAATAACAGGATGGGATATCGGTTGGTTGAAACGGTTGAAAATGAGTTAGGTTCTATGCTTACTTCGTCAGTTTTACCGGGAACGGTACAGTTAACACCAAGCGGAACACTTATTGTGTTGATGCGAGATTGCCAGGTAACAGGCGGTTATCCCAGAGTACTACAACTTACAGAAAATGCCATTGATAGACTCTCACAAAAATCTACAAATGATACATTTCAATTTAAATTAGTAGATTTAAACCTATGAAAATAGGTTATTTACTAATAGTTCTATTATTCATTTCCTGTAAAAAGGAAAAGGTTGATCCTTATGTTTGGAAAGAACTTAC
>JAGQYU010000122.1 GCA_020435885.1 Flavobacteriaceae bacterium | reverse complement strand
AAACCCATTGGAATTACTTAATAAGATTAATGAAATACATCATTTGGAAAAAGATAAAAGAGAAGAATACCAAATTAATCTTCTCAATTCATTAATACAAAAGTCAGTAGATAATACTGAATATTATAAAAATTTTTTAAATAAGCATTCTGATAAAATTGACAGTATTGAAAGCTTTAATTATAATTTTCCATTAATTGATAAAGAATTGATAATTAAATATCGTTCTCAACTTATCAATTATTCACAGAGTAAAAGATATAACCATACAACAAGTGGAAGTACAGGCGATCCTATGATAATAGAAATATCACCTTTGGCTGAAGCCTATCGAAGGGCTAGAACCATATACTTCAAAAGTTTATGGCAAATTAAACCTTCAGACAAAAGTGTATTAATTTGGGGGTTAAAAAAAACTGAAAAATCATCTGGATCTTACCTAACTAAGATAAAAAAAACATTCCGAAATAGGCTTGATATAAATGTTTTCGATTTAAACGAAAAAACAATCTTTGAATATTATAAAGCAATTGAAGACTTTAAACCAGTTTATTTACGTGGGTACAAGTCAGCAATATACATGTTAGCTTATTTAATGAATAGAAATAATCTTCAGTTTAAAAAGTGTGCTCCTAAAGTAGCCATTGTTACTTCTGAGGTGTTATTTGAAAATGAACGAGAGTTTATTCAAGATGTTTTAAATTGTCGTGTAGCCAATGAATATGGATCAGCTGAATGCGGTATCATAGCGTATGAATGTCCAGAGGGCTCAATGCATATTAGTGAAGAATCGGTTTATTTGAATACTGATAGTGAGAATAATGTAAGAGTAACTGAATTATTTAATGATGGTATGCCACTCATCAATTATAAAAATAATGATAAGATAATTCTATCCGAGGCTACATGTAATTGTGGAAGAACTTCACGTGTTGTTAGTAAAGTAGAAGGTAGACTAAATGATTTTGTACAATGCCCTGATGGAACTGAAAAAAGTCAATATGTATTTTATTACATTATAAAAGAGTTGAATGACGTTGGATTTGCTAATTCGGTTGCCAAATATAAAATTCATCAAAAGGATTTTAACTTTTATTTCTACCTAGTACCCGGTAAAACTTATTCGCAAAAAGTAGAAGCATACATTAAAAATAGAATGTTAGAAGAGATTGGAAAAGATATTTCAATTGAATTTATATTGAAAGAAAAGATTGATCTTGAGAAAAGTGGAAAACTCAGGTTTTTTAAAAGAGAAAATTAGAAATAATTGAAAACTGTAATTATAATTTTAGGAGCTGCTCGTAGCGGTTCTACATTGCTTGCAAAAGCTATTGGCGGTCATTCCGCATGTTTCGGATTAGGAGAAATAAATAGATTCAATGAAGAAATAGAAAACCCTGATACCCATTGTGGCTGTGGAGAAAAATTGAATTTATGTAGTTTTTGGTCTCAAATACTTCAAGAGTTAAACCTTGATTTTACAAGTACAACAAGGCAATCAGATAATTTTAATGTGGGTATATTTAATCAATTAACAAAAAAGAAATATCTACATAAATTAATCAATACTGTTGTCTTTAAATCGGTATATACCAACAAACTTGTTGAGAGAGAAATTGAGAATACGTTTACACTTTACAATAAAATTTTTGAAAAGACCAATGTTGATGTCCTTGTAGATTCTACTAAAGGATTATTGAGGGCTATTGTATTAGCTTCAAGGTCTGATAAAAATATAAACTTTAAGTTCATACAACTAACACGTGATGGACGTGGCGTTTTAAATTCAAATTTAAAAACAAGTTATTCTATAAAACATAAAGATGGTAGTATTGTTAATTATAAAGGACATGACAAAACTAAAAATCCATCAAAACTAATAAGAGCCTGGTTATACATTAACCTGAGAAACTTTGTTTTGCTAAAATTATTCTATAAAAAGAAGACACTCTTTGTTAATTATGAACAATTTACAGGTGAACCCGAATCTAATTTACGAAAAATCTATGATTTTCTTCAGTTGGAATATGAGCCAGAAGTCTTAGACCTTTCCAAACATGAGCAACATATTCTTGGCGGAAATGCATCACGAATAAATGCAAAAAAAATAACAAAACAAGATGATAAATGGCAAACAGATCTTGATGCTGCTATTCTCAGAAGTTTTAACCGGAAAGCAGGTTGGTTTAACAGACTTGCAGGTTATAAATAGTATTAAAAATCACAAAAGAGACTTTTTAATGATATGAAAAATATTATTCTGACTATAGATTATGAACTCTTTTTTGGAAATGTAAGTGGATCTGTTGCTTCTTGCATGATTGAACCCACAAAAAGACTATCAGATATCTTAGCAAGTAATAATAGTAAAATGACTATTTACTGGGATGTCTTACATTTTTTTAAGCTTAAAGAATATGAAGATTCATATCCTGAGTTAAAAAAAGATCGAGTTGCAATAGAAGAACAAATTATTGATTTGACCAAGCAAGGTCATGATGTTCAATTGCATTTACATCCACATTGGCTTGATTCAGAATATGAGAAAGGAAAGTGGAATTTTTCATATAAACGTTTTAAACTTCATGAATTAAGCAAAACAGATAATGAAAGCGACATCAATACGATAGTTGGTTGCGTAACTCAAGCCTGTAACCTAATTAATGATATTTTGAAACCTGTAGCAGAGAATTTTGAACTTTTTTCATACAGGGCTGGCGGGTATCTCGTCGAACCATTTGCAACGATCAGCAAAGCGTTACTTAAAAATGGAATTTATGTAGATTCAAGCATTTGCCCTGGACTTGAAAATACTAATAATATTTTTCCTTACGACTTTAGAAATTATCCAAACAAAACATATTATAAATTTGAAGATTCACCAGCAGTAGAAAGTGACAAAGGTGCATTCATTGAGATACCGATTCACTCTATAAAAGTCCCACTGTATAAAAGACTATATTTTACTTTTTTAAAAAGGACAAAATATAAAGATATTGAAGCAATAAAGAAGGGTGTTGGATCTTCTTCTGCTAAAAAAAAGGAAAAGAAAAATATTACAAATAAAATTCAAGGATATATATCAGATAAAGAATATCAAAAGTTAACTACTGATAATTCATTCCGCGAAAAATATCTGTATTTGTTAAATAGGTCTCCAAATCTTTCAACCCAGATAATGCACCCGAAAATGTTAAATAAACATACTTTGTATCTTTATAATGAGGTTATAGATACTAATATGATCAAATTCATGTCAGTTAAAGATTTCAGAAAATTAAAAGAGATATAATGAAATTAATCTATGTAGCATATGGTAATGTTTCAGTATTCAGCTCACAGGTTGTTGCATTGCTGAATCATTATATTCTATCAGACAAATTCAAAGAAATCATTCTTTTGTTCGGCGTTGATTATAATGCAAAAGTTAATGAGAATAAACTAAAAGATTTAGATGAAAACATCAGGGTAATGTTTTTTAAACAGTATCCTCAATACATGTTGATTGAGAACAAAACAATCAAATCAATTGCAAAAACTTTAAAAGAAGTGGATAAACTTGATGAATATGTTATCCATATAAGAAATGAGGTAACAGCGCACTATGTTTTTAAGGCAATTGAAAAAATAGGGATTAAAAATAATAAGTTACTTGCTGATGTTCGTGGGGCTGGTTTAGAACAATTGTTGGAGTTTTCAAATAAAAATAAACTAATTCTTGCTTTCAAAAAGATTCAGCGAGAAAAGGTGGACGGAACATTATCAAAAATAAAGAATATATCAGTTGTGTCTGATGCCTTGAAGTTTTATATAATGAATAAACTTGGTGTCGATTTGAATATTTATGTTAATTCTTGTTTGGCAAATCAAAGCTTTAAATTTAATCCAGACGATAGGATAAATATCAGGGATGAACTTAACATTTCAACAACAGATAATCTACTTGTATTATCAACCGGTGGCGACAGCCCTTGGCAGAATACCGCAAAAACTATAAATTTTTTAACTGATAGAAATTTTAAAGTATTAAATCTATCTAAAACAGTAATTGAACATGAAAATGTTATTACTAGATTTGTTCCCTATAATGAAGTATCTAAATACCTATCGGCAGCAGATGCCGCTATCATATGGAGGGAAATAAGTGTTACCAACAAAGTAGCATCGCCAGTTAAATTTAGTGAATATATGTGTTGTGGTTTACCTGTAATAACAAATAAATCTATAGATCTTATAACCAACTATATTAATAAAAATAAATCTGGGGTTATTCTAGAAGATATTGATGAGATTAATGAAGAAACTTTATCTAATTTAAAACAATTAGATCGTTTTATAAAATCATCTGAAGCCATTCAGGTATACGGTATAGAAACAATTGCAAATAATTATATTAAAATTTATAATAAGCTTATCGCTTAAAAAAAGTACTACATAAAATAAATTATATAAAAACAATATGGAAAACATTAAAGAATTAGTTAGAGAATATATATCAGGAGCAGCCTTAAGTAATTTAGGAGATATTAAAGACGATACTTTAATATTTGAATCAGGTCTACTAGATTCTATGGGGTTATTATTTTTGATTGAGTTCTTAAAAGACAAATTTGATGTAGAAGTTGTAGATGATGAATTAAACCCGAGTAATTTTGAATCTATTAATTCAATTGTAGATTTTATTCAAAATAAGGTTCAGTCCAAAATCAAATAATACAACTATATTGCTGTGTGTGGAATAGCTGGTTTTTTTGGAAAGCCTCCTCAAAACTCTGATAGTGTTATTAAACACATGCTATCTAGAATTAAGCATAGAGGCCCAGATGAAAGTGGGTTTTATCAATCTAATATTGTAACTATAGGAAGTGTTAGGTTAAGTATTATTGACCTTGCTAACGGTAGCATGCCAATTCCAAATAAAAATAAAACCTTATGGATAGTTTTTAATGGTGAAATTTTTAATTATATTGAACTTAGAGAAGAGCTTAAACAAAAGGGCTACAATTTTGATACAAGTACAGACACTGAAGTAATAGTTAATCTTTACCAAGAATATGGAACTCAGTTTGTTAATAAATTAAATGGTCAATTCTCCATAGCGATATGGGATAAAACTAAAGAAGAATTATTTCTTGCCAGAGATAGAGTAGGTATTCGCCCACTTTATTACACAGAGTTAAATGGATCTTTTGTGTTTGCATCTGAAATGAAATCATTTTTAGAATTTCCTGAGATGACCTTTATGATAAATCCTAAGGCATTAGCACAATATTTTACATTTTGGACATCTATTACACCAACAACAGTTTTTAAAAACATATATGAGCTACCTCCTGGATCATATATGATTATTAGTAAGAAGGGTAAACAAACATACAAATACTGGCAATTGCCTATATTTAAAAAAGATCAATATGTATGTACAGAACTTGAAAAAGCAATTAAAACGTTTGAAGAGTTGTTTCAAGATGCTGTTAAAATTAGATTACGTGCAGATGTGCCAGTTGCTGCTTATTTAAGCGGTGGAATAGATTCTAGTATTACTACATCATTTATTAAGTCTATTTCACCCAATAATCTCAAAACGTATTCAATTGGTTTTGAAGAAGATGAATTTGATGAATCTTCATACCAGAAAATAGCATCTGATTATTTTAATACAAATCATTCAAGTGTAACTTGTAGTGCTGAACAGATTGCTATTCATTTTGAACATGTTGTTTGGCATTGCGAAGCTCCTTTATTAAGGACAGCACCGGTCCCAATGTACTTATTAGCAGAAAGTGTTAGAAAGGATAATACAAAAGTAGTTATAACAGGTGAGGGTGCTGATGAATTGCTTGGTGGGTATAATATCTTTAAAGAAACTAAAATCAGACAATTCTGGGCTAAAAATCCGCAATCAAAGTACCGCCCTTTATTATTAAAGAAACTCTATCCGTATTTACCTCAAATGAAGAATGCTAATAATAGCATTTTAAAAATGTTTTTTGGATATAAGCTCGAGGAAATATCTTCACCCATTTACTCGCATATTTTACGTTGGAATAATACTTCAAGAATATTGAATTATCTGTCAAAAGATTGCAAGGAGACAATAGGTAAATACAATGCTATATCAGAATTAAATGATGATTTAGATGGCAAATTAACAAATGACCATGATTATTTAACTAAGGCACAATTTATAGAGATAAATATTTTTATGACTCAATACCTATTGTCTTCGCAAGGAGACAGAATGACCATGGCTAACTCAGTTGAGGGGAGATACCCATTTTTAGATCACCGTGTAGTAGAATTTTGTATGTCATTACATCCAGATCTCAAACTCAAGATGCTTAATGAAAAGTATTTATTAAAGAAGATGATGAACGAACGATTACCGAATGAAATACTTTATCGTTCCAAACAAGCTTATAGGGCTCCAGTAAGGAGTGTTTTCAATTTTAGTACTATGCCAGATAGGTTGAAAGATTTATTAACAAAATCTAGTATTGAAAAATCAGCAGTTTTTGATTATGATAAAGTAAATATATTATTTAAAAGATTTAAAGAAAATATTCAGCTTTCAGAAATTGATAATATGGCTTTGACAGCTATCATATCAACGCAATTATTAGTTGATCAATATGTTAATAGAAATCTGTTAAAGTTTGAAAGCATAGATTTAATAAAACCAAATAAAATAGTAAAAGAATAATAGTTATGAATACTAATCGAAAACCGTTTTCAAAAGATATTCTCATTATCAAAAATATTGAAGAAGTATGTGAGAAAATAATCACCAAATTAAAAGAAGATCTAAAGCAAAAATTACACAGAAGGGGTGCTGTTGTAGGCATTAGTGGAGGTATTGACTCTTCAGTTACTTTTGCATTAGCTGTAAAAGCATTTGGTTCAAAAAATGTACTTGGAGTTATGCTTCCTGAGAGAGATTCAAGTCCAGATAGCAAGATGTTGGCGGAAGAACTAGCTGTAAAATTTAGTGTAGAAACTTTAGTTGAAAATATTACTGGTGCTCTAGATGGGTTTAATTGTTATCAACGCAGAGATGAAGCTATAGCTAGAGTAGTGAGTGAATTTGATCCAAAAGTTGATAAATCAAAGATTGAAATAAAACAAGATATAGCTAAGAACATACCAGCTATATTTTCGATAACAGTTATTAAGCCTTCTGGCGAGGTCATTAGTAAGTTATTACCCGCAAGAGAATATCTACAAATAGTTGCTTCTTCTAACTTTAAACAGCGCAGTAGAATGTCTATGCTATATTACCATGCAGAACGCTTACATTATGCTGTAATTGGGACTCCCAATAAGCATGAAGTTGAGCAAGGCTTTTTTGTGAAATATGGAGATGGAGGAGCGGATGTTATGCCAATAGGGCATTTGTATAAAACACAAGTATATCAATTAGCAAAATATTTAGGGGTTCCTCAAGGTATCATTGATAGAACACCAACAACAGATACTTATACTGCAGAACAGACTCAGGAAGACTTTTTCTACCAATTACCTTTTGAAACAATGGATCTTATTTGGTATGGATGGGAAAACAATTATAGTGCATCAGAAGTTGCCATTGTAATGGATAAAACAAAAGAAGAGATTGAAAATATATATAAAAGCTTTGAGCGTAAGAAAAAAACAACAGAATATCTACGAATGAAGCCAATATTATAATCTTTTTATTGTCAGCTTCTATGAATGCATTTGATTATTTTTTTGAGCATACAAAAGAATTAAGTAAAAACTTTGTATTAGGCTCAAAAGAAGAAATATCTTTTTCAGAACTTTATACTAACAGTAAAAAAATTGCCAATTTTTTAAACAAGACTGTAGGACAAAATCAAAATATCATATTAATTGCTCCAAATTCAGTTTTTTTTATCACAGTTTATTTGGGAATATTGAAATCTAATAACGTATGTGTTCCATTAAATCCAGCAATTGAACAAGAAAACTTAGATTATATATGTAAGATTACTGAGAGCTCAATTGTGGTTACGACTAAACAGATTAAAAAAAGTCTAAATTTAGATGTAAAGCTGACCTTGGTAGATGAAGATCTTTTTAATGAAATCCTTGTTAGCGATTACCTTATTAATGATAATGAATCCATAAAGGAAGATACATTGGCTGAGATTATTTTTACATCGGGCTCAACGGGTAGCCCTAAGGGTGTTATGATTAGTCACAAAAACATCATTTCTAATACAAGTTCAATAATAGAATACCTTAATTTGGATATTGCTGATACAATGTGTGTAGTGCTTCCATTTTATTATTGTTATGGCTTATCATTGCTTCATACTCACTTAAGAGCAGGAGCTAGTTTGGTATTAAATAATACTTTCATTTTTTTAGGAACTGTAATTAATGATCTTACTCAATACAAATGTACTGGATTTGCTGGCGTTCCAAGTCATTTTCAAATTCTATTGAAAAAGTCACAATCATTTAAAGTAACTCATTTTCCTCATCTAAAGTATGTTACTCAAGCAGGAGGTAAACTTCATAATGTTTTCATCGAGGAGTTTGTTCATTCATTTCCGAAAGTTAAGTTTTATGTTATGTATGGGCAGACCGAAGCAACAGCAAGGTTAACATATTTACCTCCAGATATGTTGCCATGTAAAATAGGATCTGTTGGAAAAGCTATACCAAATGTGTTGATTAAAGTAGTAGATAATATAGGGCAAACTGTTGCAACAGATGAAGAAGGTGAATTAGTTGCCAAAGGAGATAATGTAATGTTAGGGTATTATAAAGATGATGAAGATACTAAAATGACCATTAAGAATGGATGGTTATACACTGGCGATATTGCAAAAGTAGATAAAGATAATTTTATTTACATTGTAGCCAGAAAAAAAGAAATAATTAAGGTTGGAGGTAAAAGAGTAAGTCCAAAAGAAATAGAAGATGTTATTCTTAAAATAGATGAAATAGTTGATTGCACCATTGTTGGAGTACAAGATGAAATATTAGGGGAAGCCCTTAAAGCCATAATTATACTCAATAAATTAGAAAAACTAAAAGAAGTAAAAAATAAAATTATATCTAAATGTAAAGAAAAATTAGCACTTTATAAGATACCTCAGTTTTTCGAATTCGATACAAAGATGAATGTAAAATCAACTGGAAAGAAAAATATAAAATAATGAAAAAAAGACCTGTATTATCAATTTTTGCTGATGGAGTCCGATATGATAGTATAAAATATATGCCATTTGTAAGTTCTCTAAACTCAGTACCTTTAGAAACAGTTCTAGGGTATTCAATCACATGCCACCCTTCAATGTATACCGGTGTTTATCCAGATAAACATAAGATAGCTTTTCATTGGGTAAAGGGTAAAAAGGAAAAGGGGCCTTATACATTTTTAAGCTATTTTCCTGATTTCTTTCCTTTTTCAAATCCATATGTGCAAGCTGTAGCATCACATTTTTATGCTAAGTTTTTTCTCAAAAAAAAAGCATCTCCATTCATGGGATATGGAAAGTTACTAAACCTTCCTATGAAATATTGGAATCATATTGATATTAATGAATTTAAGTATTGGGATGAAGATAATTACATAAATAATGAGATTAAGACCATTTTTGAGCTAGTTAGAAAAAATAATTACAGCCACCATATATCAAATATGCATAAACCAAACTTAGGACGTTTGCATTCAATAAAGACTGTACAGCCAAAAGGTTATGATTGGGTTTATTATTTTATTGGCGAGTCTGATCATGTATCACATGAATATACACAACATTCCGATGAAGGGATAGCTTTCCTTGCTAAATTAGATGAGTTTATAAAAGAAGAATATTCTAAATTCGAGAAAGAGTATAGTACTGATGGATTTGATTTTTATTTTTGGTCAGATCATGGGCATATTGCTATTGAAAAGAGAATTGATCTCTATGAGTTTTTCAGAAATAATGGAGTAAACCTCAAAAATGTATTTCATCTGGTAGATTCTACAACAGCAAGGTTCTGGCCCAAAAACGAAACTCAAAAAGCTAAGATTATGGAAGTGATGAAAAAAATATCGGAAGCGTCACTCGTTGAAGATTACGAATATGAATTACTACATTTAGCTAAAGATTCTAACCTTTATGGGGAACTTTTTTATTATTTAGAAGGAGGTGCGGTTTTTTTATATACAATTCACGGGTTTGGAAATGATGTTAAGTCCATGCATGGATATCATCCGGATGCTACTGGTAATGATGGCTTGTTTGTATCCAATAGACATATCAAATATAATAAAGCAACGTTGCCAGATGTTTTTGTTTCAAAAATAAAAAGTCTAGGTATCGATTATGAACCAACAATTTCATTAGATGGCAGAAATATTGTATCCAGATAGTATTTTATCTGTTATACAAAAAATGACTTCTAAGATAAAAGAAGACCTAGACCCTGACTATATTTTACTTTCCGGAAGTTTTGGTAAGGGATCATGGTTATATTTAAATGACAATTTGTTAAGTGATTTTGAATTTGTTTTTGTTTGTAAAAAAAGATGGTCATTATCAAAAAAAAAGAGGTTATTGAATCAACTGAACGAAACGTATCCGTTTGAAATAAGTCTAAAAGGATATTTGCATTCGAAAATTTTAAAAAAAATCATTTCCAACTACTCATTTAAAAATCCTGGTTATGTAAATCTTGATTTTTATGATACCTTTTCCAAACCTAATATTATTTACTCAAAATATAGAGAAGATCTTAATATAAATTTAAAGCCAATTGATATTCCGGTGTGGGAAGCGTGGAGACTTTTTGTTAATAGATTAGGAAATATTTTATCAATTAATATAGATCAAGGTCAACCAAAGTATCTTGAGAAGTATTATTGGCTCAAAATATTTGAGGCTATAGCAGATTCATATTTAATCATTAGAAATGAATATACTAAAGATGTTAATAGCAGATACAAGATATTTCAATACAAATTGCTCGCAAATGATGCAACACTTTCAAGTAAATGTCTTGATTCATTTCATAGTATTAAATCTGCATTAAAAGCTAGAAAAGAACATGATATGAACCTTTTTGACCAATCTATCTCCAAGCCAAAAATGCTAGCCATTGTCAATTCATGGACGACTTATTTAGAGTGTAAGTTAGAGGTTGCAGAACATTTTGAGGATAGCAATAAAACGTTTATTGAGAAATATAATAAAAATAAATCTATTCAAGGTAATTATCTTGAAGTTACTGGTAACTTTTCTAAAATTGTTTCAAATGGACTAAGGTTATTTAAGAATAGAAATAACCTAATAAATAATAAGTTTAAATTTTATATGTTCAATTATAGTTGGCGTCATATGGTTTTGCTAAGTGTTTATACATATTTCATTGAGATGAACCATTCAGAAAAAGAATATATGCTAACTAAAAAGGTATTCTCAACAATTGTTAACGGACGAGAAGTTTTTAGTTTTAATGAAAATGATTTACTAATAAATATATTAAAGTACTGGAAAACATTACGTTAGATGTCTGATAAGAAATATATAATTAAAGGTTTGGCTCCGTGGATGATGGACGAATTAATTGCATTTTCAAAAATTGCAAATTTTGATATTATCTTTTTAAGGAATCAGGATTCGTTTTATCAAGATGAGATAGAAAAACTTCGATTAAGAGGTATAAAGATATTAGTAAAGCCTTTTGCATTAGGAAATATTGTAAGAAAGATTAAGGTAATAGTTAAATTTATTGTTACACATATCAATAAATTTTATCCAGATTACAATTTTGTATTAGGAATAAAAAGTATAATTTGGTTTTTAAGACTTGATCTGTCTCATTTTACTAAAGAATCCAAGATTCATGCTCAGTTTGCTACTCAAGCTGCATTAGTTTCCTATTTAGTGAAAGAATATTTTAAAGGAGAACCAAAATACTCATTTACATTCCATGCTTATGATATCTATTTTAATAATAGATGGTTTAAACCTTTGGTCAAAAATTCAGAATATGCATTTAGTATTTCTGATTATAATATTGAATATGTAAAGAACAAGTTTATAGATTCGGAAAAGATAGTTCTTTCCCGATTAGGCGTTTTTAAGGAAGCTTTAAATACTACTAATAAAATTGTACAAAAAAATAAAACACCCTTTACCTTAGGGCTTCTCAGTTGGTTTGTTCAAAAAAAAGGAATTTCTTATCTGCTACAAGCGATGCTAGAAATTAAGAAAAGGGGTTATGAAAATATAAAACTAAACCTAGCAGGTGATGGACCGCTGAAAGGTGAATTGGAAGAATATGTAAAAGAAAATAATCTACATAATACTGTTAAATTTATCGGGAAATTAAAAGGAAAGGAAAAGGTTGATTTTTACAAAGAGATCGATGTTTTTGTGCTTCCATCGATAACGCTTTCAAAAGATAAAGATGGTATCCCTGTAGTACTTATGGAAGCAATAGCCTATTCATTACCACTCATAAGTACTAAAGTATCAGGTATTCCTGAAATTTGTATTAACCAATACAACGGTTTATTAATAGAAGAAAAAAATATTAGCGATTTGGTTAATTCAATAATCTATTTGTATGACAATAATCATAAAATCGAATTATTTTCCTCTAATTCTTTGATTCTGAGCAATACATATGATATTGTTAAAAATTCAAAAGAGAAGATGAAGTTATTAACTTGGGATTAAATCATAAAAACTTTTTTTAGATGAGAATATTTATTGATATTGGACATCCAGCACACGTACATTACTTTAAGAATCTAATAAAAATAATGGAGGAAGATGGACATAAAATTTTTGTTTCAGCAAGAGATAGGTATCCGGTCAAAGAATTATTAAATGCATATAAGATTCCTTTTTACAATAGGGGGAAAGGTAAAAACTCTATTTTCGGAAAGTTAATGTATATGATATATGCTGACTTTATTTTATTAATAAAAGCACTAAAATTCAAACCAGATATATTTATCTGTTTTGGAGCCGTATACCTAACACATGTTTCAAAAATATTAGGTAAACCTTCTATTTTTATTGATGATACAGATAATGCCAGGCTAAACCGTAAATTTTATATACCATTTGCCACGCACATCTTGACACCTGATATCTACAAACACAATCTCGGAAATAAACAAATTCGTTTTAGAAGTTATATGGAGATAGCCTATCTGCATCCGAAGTATTTTAAGATTCCAGAGCATGTACACAAGATATTAAATTTAGGTGTTAATGAACCTTATGTTATTGTAAGATTTGTTAACTGGCAGGCAAATCATGATATCGGTCACTCCGGAATTAGTATAGAACATAAAATTAAAGTAGTTATTGAATTTGAAAAGTATGCTAAAGTTTTCATAACTTCAGAGAAAGAGTTACCTGAGCAATTAGAAAAATATAGAATTGCAATACCACCTCATTTGATGCATGATGTAATGTCATCTGCAGAGTTACTGTATGGAGAGAGTGCAACTATGGCTTCTGAAAGTGCTGTATTGGGCGTGCCCGCTATATTTATTGATAACGACGGTAGGTGTTATACCGATGAAGAAGAATACAAATATGGTATTGTGTTTAATTATACAGAGAAGCCTGAAGATGTAGAAGAATCGATACTAAAGGGTGTTGAATTACTAAAATCTAAACAAGATTTTAAAGAAAATCAAAAACAAATACTATCAAGTAAAATATCTTTTACTGATTATTTGATCTGGATATTAAAAGAATATCCAACTAGCATATCAATATTAAAAAATGATATTACATATCAAGATAAATTTATAATAAAATTTTGAAAAAAGATAAATATTGTTTACTATCAAACGATGTTGAAACTACATCAATTTGGCATAATACATTGCGTGATAAGACAGGATATAAAGTTTTAAAGGAAGGGATGCCTCCTTTATTAGAATTGTATGCCAAGTATAATATTAAGTCTACTTTTTTCTTTACTGGATATATTGCAAGACTATATCCAGAAATTGTGAGTATGGTTCTACCTTATGGACATGAGGTAGGAAGTCATGGTCTATCACATGAAAAAAAAGATGGATTCGACGTTATGCCACTTAATTTACAAATAGAACACTTAAAAGAATCGAAAAAAATATTAGAAGATATTATTGGTGAAGAAATTATATCTTTTAGAGCACCAGCACTTCGTGTAAATAATAATACTGCAATAGCATTAGCAGAAACTGGATTTAAAATTGACAGTTCTGTTGCCTCACAAAGATTTGATATGTTTATGTCATTTGGTGGGGTTAAAAAACTCAACTGGATGGTTACACCAAGATTACCCTACAGAACAAGCCAAGGCTCACTGTTTAAAAAAGGCAATGGTTCTGTTGTTGAGATTCCCTTAAGCGCTTCATTGTTTCCATACCTGAGTACAACAATGCGTATTTTTCCTCATTTAACAGCCTTGCAAAGGCGTATTATGGCTTTTGAAACAAATATTACTGGTAAGCCAATTGTTTTTGATACACACCCAAATGAGTTTATTGATGAAAGTGACGAAAAAAGAATAGTCAATAAAAGATCAAACAATATAATGGCAGCTTTTTTGCAAGACACATTAAGGTCAAAGCTTAAAGTTAAGAATCTTGGACCTAAAGGTTTAAAATTCTATGAAAGAGAAATCGAATATTT
>JAGQYU010000121.1:2222-3018 GCA_020435885.1 Flavobacteriaceae bacterium | reverse complement strand
AAATCTATAAAAATAAATGAATCAGACAATATATTATTTATTTTCTTTTAACATTCAGATAGTGTTAGTCTAACAATTGTTCTGTAAGTTGTTGGTTATAAAGATCTTGATAAAATCCCTCTTGATTTACCAATGAATCGTGGTTGCCTTGTTGAATAATTTTTCCCTTATCTAATACAATGATGTGATCGGCATTTTTTGCAGATGAAACTCTATGGCTGATGATGATTGTCGTTTTGTCTTTACTTACTTTTTTAAGGTTATTCAAAATGATCTCTTCAGTTTCAGTATCTACTGCCGAAAGGCAATCATCAAAGATCAAAATTTGAGGGTTTTTTATAATAGCTCTAGCAATAGAAACACGCTGTTTTTGCCCTCCGGATAGTGTAACACCACGTTCACCCACCAGTGTTTCATATCCTTTAGAGAATTGTATGATGTTTTCATGTACATGGGCATTTTTGGCAGCATTTTCAATCACTGAGTCAGTAGCGTTTTCATCACCAAACTTAATATTGTTTTTTATGGTATCAGAAAATAGAAATGCCTCTTGCGGTACAAAACCTATACTGTTTCTAAGGTCATCCAGATTGATTTCAGTAATGGGTTTTCCATCAATTGAAAGTTGTCCACTAGTTACATCATACAACCTAGCAATTAAATAAGCAATTGTTGATTTACCCGATCCGGTTTTTCCTAGTATAGCCAACGTTTCTCCATTAGGTAATTTGAAAGAAATATTATCCAATGCTTTAATGTTAGTATCATCATAGATAAAAGAAACATTTTTAAATTC
>JAGQYU010000121.1:0-2145 GCA_020435885.1 Flavobacteriaceae bacterium | reverse complement strand
ATCCTTTTTTGAGAGGCTTCGGCCTCTTGTATAATGGATGTTACCCAACCTACCACAGCAACAGGCCAAGTAAGCATATTTACATAAATGATAAATTCAGCAATAACACCAATGCTTTCTATTTGCCCATTGATATATCGCATACCACCAACGTAGATAACAATGATGTTACTAACCCCAATTAACAATACCATTAGTGGGAAGAAAAAGGCTTGTACTTTTGAAAGGGAAATATTCTTTTCTTTGCTTTCCGTAGCAAGTTCATCAAAATCTTTTAATGAATACTTTTCTATTCCGTAGGCTTTTATTACGTTAATACCCGAGAAAAACTCTTGTGTAAAAGCGGTTAATTTTGATAGGTATTCTTGTACAACCCTGCTACGTTCATTAATAATTCTGCTTAAAAAGTAGATGGATAAAGAAAGTACTGGAAGTGGTAAAAGTGTGTACAATGTTAGTGTTTTGTCTATCTGAATCATGTACGCAATAACAATCACAAATAGTGTAATCATATTTATGGAATACATAATAGCAGGGCCAAAATACATACGCACTTTGCTTACATCTTCACTAATGCGGTTCATTAGATCACCTGTTCTGTTTTTTTTGTAAAAGTTTAGCGAAAGCCTTTCATACTGAGCAAATATTTCGTTCTTAAGATCAAACTCAATATATCTAGAAACTACAATGATCATTTGACGCATCCAAAAAGTAAAAAAACCTGAAAGTAATGTGGCTCCAATAATGATAAGGATGTTTATCAATAGTTCTTTTTTAACAATCAGCATATCGGTAACCTCACCATTAATGTATTTTTCTACCACGTCAAGTGACTGGCGTATAAGTCTTGGCGTAAAAAGCGATAGTATTCTAGCTACAATAGTACAGATAATACCAATTAGTAATCGGTACTTGTATTTAAAGAAGAATTTATTGAGGTATTGTAAAGCTTTCAAGTATAAACTTTTTGCGATATTAAGAAATATAATAGAAAACAGGAGGTATTTTACGTTAAAAAAGAAATAAATTAATAGGAGGCAATTTTATATTTTGAAGCAACTAACTAATAGATTACCTTTGCAACCGAATTTAAATTCTAACCAAAATATTATTAAGTATACGATCTTTACCATATGCTGAATAGAAGACATATCAGAATAAAAGTAATGCAGTCTGTTTACGCACTTATCCAGTCCGGAAGTGCAGATTTGGCCAGAGAAGAAAAGTTTTTAAACTTTAGCATAATTAAAATATACGATCTCTATGTACTGATGTATAGTCTTCTGTTGGAGATTAGAAATAAAGCAGAGGAACAGCAGGAAATAGCCAAAAAGAAATTTTTGGCAACATCAGAAGACATAAATCCTAATAGAAAATTTGTTGACAATCATTTTTTAGTAGCACTTCAAGATAATTCATCACTTCATAAATATTTAAAAGACTATAAACTAACCAATTGGAAGGAGGATAGTGAATATGTGGCTTTGCTTTGGAAAGAAATTAAAGAAAGTGCTATTTTTAGTGATTATCTGAATAATAAGCAATCTTCAAAAGAGGAAGACCTTACTTTTATCGAAAATATATATACGGAAATCATTGCGCCAAACGATAAACTGTACGATTATTTTGAAAGCCTAAACATGAGCTGGGTAGATGACTTACCTTTTGTAAATACTGCATTTTTAAAACACTTTAAAAAGATAAATGCCAAAAGTGTTTTTAATAGAGAAAGACTTTTTAAAGATGCTGATGATATGGAGTTTGCAAGTAATCTTTTAAAGAAAGTAGCACTGCATCATGATGAGTTTACTGAAGAAATTGATAAAACTACTCCTAACTGGGATACCGAACGTATTGCAGAAATTGATATGATTTTATTGAAAATGGCTTTGACTGAATTTGTTTACTTTTCATCAATTCCAACACGAGTTACCATAAATGAATATTTAGAAATAGCAAAAGATTATTCCACAGCAAAAAGTAGCTTCTTTATTAATGGTGTACTAGATAAGTTTTTGAAAGAATATACATCATCAGGAAAGATTCAGAAAATAGGTAGAGGGTTGTTATAATAATTTATATTTTTACACTTAAAATAATTTTGATATAAAATGAAAAAAATAGTGTTACTTCTTTTAATAACTG
>JAGQYU010000015.1 GCA_020435885.1 Flavobacteriaceae bacterium | reverse complement strand
GTTATTGCTTTTTTATGTGCACTGCTCAATCTAATACCCTACATAGGCCCATTAATTGGAGGGGTGCTGATGTTAACACTGACTATGACCAGCAATTTAGAGCTCGATTTTCAAACAGAGATATTACCTAAAACCATTTACGTTTTAATTGGGTACATTATTGCACAATTGGTAGATAATTTCTTCAGCCAGCCTTTTATCTTTTCGCAAAGTGTAAAATCGCATCCACTTGAAATATTTTTGATCATTATAATTGGCGGGTTACTGTTTGGCGTTGTTGGGATGATTGTTGCTGTACCGGTTTATACAGCCTTAAAAGTGATCTTAAAAGAGTTTTTGGCTGACAATAAGATTGTAAAATCACTTACTAAAGATTTGTAAAATAACACGTCATTGCGAGCAGAGCATGGCAATCTTTTTAAAAGATTACTTCGTCACTTTGCTCCTCATAATGACCCACAGAACATGAATGAATAAATTAATATTACATACTGATATTCAAGAATTTATAAACAAAAACTTAAATACAGATATTTCAAAACTCCTTTTTAAAGGAAGTCCTTTTAAAGATGTTTCCATTCAAGAGATTGTTGAACAAATAGAAGCCAAAAAAAAGGCTGAAAAGAAGTTGCCAACGTGGTTTAAGTCTCAGCAAATTTATTATCCCAATAAACTGAATATTGAACAAACTTCTTCAGAAATAACGGCAAAATATAAATCAACTTTGCTGCAAGGAAACACTTTAATTGATCTTACCGGAGGTTTTGGTATAGATGCATACCACTTTACCAATGTGTTCAAAAAAGTTACGCATTGTGAACATAATGAATGGTTATCGGCTATCGTAAAGCATAATTTGCAACAATTAGGCATCAAAAACATAGAAACTATTGCTACAGATGGTATTGATTATCTAAAGCGCCATGAAGAACATTTTGATTGTATTTATATAGATCCTTCCCGTAGGGATGATGCAAAAGGTAAAGTTTTTTTATTGAAAGATTGTGAACCTAATCTGCCTAAACATTTAGAAACCATATTCCAATTTAGTGATAATATCCTTATAAAAACATCTCCTTTGCTTGATATTACCAATGGTATTCATGAGCTAAAAAATGTATCAGAAATTCATGTGGTAGCTGTAGAGAATGAAGTAAAGGAACTTCTTTTTTTACTCAAAAAAGGGTTCAACGGAGTCATAAAAATTAAAACTATCAATATTAAAAAGGATGATATAGAAACTTTTGAATCAGTATATCAATCATCCGAAGAGGCAACATTTTCTTCGCCTTTAAAATACTTGTATGAGCCTAATGCCACTATTCTAAAAGCAGGTTTATTTAATGAAGCATCACATCAATTAAAAATTAATAAATTACATGTAAACAGTCATTTATATACTTCAATAGAATTTATGGAATTCCCCGGAAGAAGTTTTGAAATCATTCAAATAATACCCTATAACACAAAAGAAATAAAAAAGCATATCCCATCTCTTAAAGCAAATATTACCACCCGTAATTTTCCAGAAACCGTTGCTCAAATCCGCAAAAAAACAAAATTAAAAGATGGTGGAGATCAATACCTTTTCTTTACAACTGATAATAACAATAAGCATATAGTTTTAGTCTGTAAAAAAGTTTAAATATACTCACATTTTATAGCTGATATATTTTTAGTACTTTAGTTGGCAAATGACTAAAAATGGCTAATAAAAATATACGCTCGCTTTCCTATAGAAAAGGCTTAGACGATAATCTTTTTGAGAATATTTCTGAATTGGCAAAAGAAAATGCCTCGCAAAAAGAATATCATAAATTGGCCGAGCGTTTTATGATTGATGATTCTGTGGTGTTGGGAACAGCTTCTTTTTACGATTTCCTTAGACCTGAAAACACAAATAAAAAAGTATTTCTCTGTAATGGCACAGCGTGTATGGTGGCTCGCACTCAAGAAAATTTATTAGAAAGTTGCAAAGAGTTAGTAAAGCCAGATGAGATTGGCTATGTACCATGTTTAGGGCATTGCCATGAAAACAGTGCTTTTATGTATAATGGTACTACGTATTCAGCTAATACAAAAGAAGAATTACAAGACATAATTACTTCAAAAAAACGTAAGGAACATACCTATCATGTTGGTTGCAATACAACTCCCATCTTAACCTCTTCTATTCAAAATTTAAAAGAATTTTACGCTGTAGCGGATGCATTTAAAAATGCTCCTCACAAGGTTATTCAAGAACTGAAAATTTCTAATCTACGTGGACGTGGTGGTGCAGGCTTTCCTTTCTTCATTAAACTAGAAGCGGTTTTCAAAGAAAAAGCAGATCAAAAATATATTGTTTGCAATGCTGATGAAGGTGACCCCGGAGCCTATTCCGATATGTACCTAATGGAACATCAGCCTCATAAAATCCTTTTCGGGATGTATATAGCTGGATTAACTGTTGGTGCCGATACAGGAGTTTTATACATACGAGGTGAATATCCAAACTCTATTAAGAAGGTAGCCGAGGCTATCGAAGAATTTAAACAAATAGTTTCAACAGATATATTTAAATTTAAGGTAATCAAAGGGCAAGGAGCTTATGTTTGTGGTGAGGAGACTGCTTTATTAAGTTCTATAGAAGGCCTGCGTCCTGAAGTGAGAGTCCGTCCTCCTTACCCTGCTCAATATGGACTGTACGGTAAGCCTACTGTACTTTCTAATGTGGAAACTTTTGCCAACATTAACTGGATATTGGCTAATGGAGGCTCTGCTTACGAAACAATGGGTAACGGTACATCTACAGGTACTAAACTGGTTTCTCTAGATAGTTATTTTAACCGCCCCGGTATTTATGAAATTGAAATGAATACATCGCTTAAAACCATTTTCGAAGAGTATGGAAAGGGTTTTAAGAACGATATAAAAGCAGTACAAATTGGCGGTCCTTTAGGCGGCATTGTTCCTAAACACAAATTTGATGAGCTTACTCTTGATTTTGAATCGTTTGCATCCAAAGGGTTTTTATTAGGACATGCCAGTGTGGTTTCTATCCCTGCTGATTTCCCAATGGTCAATTTCATAGAACACTTGTTAGAATTTACCGCTCATGAATCCTGTGGAAAATGTTATCCCTGCAGAATTGGTTCTCACCGTGGTTACGAAATGCTTAAAAAAGCGCAACATGATCATTATAAGATTGACAAACAATTGTTTAACGATCTTATCGAAACCTTAGAAATAGGTTCTCTATGTGCCTTGGGCGGTGGAATTCCACTCCCTATTAAAAATGTATTGCAATATTTTGAGGACGAGTTAAGTACCTATTTTAATTAGATAACTAATATTTTTTCAAAACCATTTTCAGTATAACTGATTATAAAATCCAGTTTAGAAAAATCAATGGTTAGAGTGGCTTTGTCTATACCCTTATCCCAAACTAATATTAGTTTCTCTGAATTTGATGTTATAATTGAAAAATTACCATTAAAAGCCGCGTATGAATTTCTGAACTTTACTAGGTTTATTAATCGTTTAACTATAGGCCGATCAAGCGCATTATCAAGTTCATTACCAATAAAATAATGTCGATTAATATCCCTTCCTACTTGGGTTTTATGTAGTAATTCCATATCATTTTTTTCTCCTAAAAGACCAACATAATAGACTTGAGGAACACCCGGACTAAAAAATTGAATAGCACGTGCCAGTAAATACTTATTTTCATTACATCCTAAGGCATCAAAATAGGTGCAGTTAACCTGATACAAATCCAAATTGGACGCAGCTGCTCCAGTAGCTTGTTTGCTCTCCCCTCTACTATTTTTGTGAATTTGCTCTACCAACCTATCAATATCTTCATCAGGTATTAGTCCTTTTTCACCTAAATAACCACCTATATCAATTACACCAATACCATCATGGGTATCTAACACAGTAATAGCATTTCTAGGGCTTATTTCTAACCACTTTTTCAGGTATGCCGATGTTTTATTAAAAATGGCATGTAAAATCAGTGGAGGAAGCGCAAAATCATAGACCCAATCTACTTGTTTTGCTATTTCTATTTGTTTTTTATAATATGAATGTATCTCAACCAGTACTTCAATTCCCATGGTTTTAGCACTATTCCTAAACCAGTTGATAAATTCAAAGGTCTCCGGAATCATAAAACAGGATGTCCCCGCTTTTTTTATAGCATAGCCCGCAGCATCTAACCGGATCATTTTAATACCTGATTCATAAAATCTTTTTAAAATAGATTCTAGATAAGCAATTCCTGCTTCACTCTTAACATCAATATCAATTTGGTTTGAAGTAAAGGTTGTCCAAAATGTTTTTTCTACTCCATTTTTTAAAGAAATTACAGTAAAAGGTTTTCCCTGGCGCGGTCTATAAATTTTTTGTAATTCTTCTTTGGTAATACCTTCCGGAAAAATAGAACTCTCCATAAGAAAAAGATTTGCATTCTCAGATTCCTCTCCTCTATTCAAATAATCTAAAAACTGTGGTGATTTGGCTGAAATATGATTTACAATAACATCAGCCATAATATCTGTAGTTTGGCTGAGCTCCTTAATATCATCCCATACACCCAGCCTACTGTCAACTTCAGTGTGATCAATCGGGTCAAACCCAGCATCTGCTCCATCAATTGGGAAAAAAAATGGCAATAAATGTACACCTCCAAATACATCTTTTAACTTACCCATAAGTAATTTTTGCAACCCCTGTAAACCTTTTGGCGCAATACGGTCTACATAAGTTATTAAATGTACCTGATTTTTCATTGCACTAATTTTATTACATTTATACCTATATTCTGAACAAAACAGAAATACAAGAATATGATTTTAATTCGTATTTTTAAAAAATAGCACATAAAAAGGTGCCAAGCCAAACACCGTTTAAAACAGAAAATTACATATGCAAGCCTATATAAATAATATACCTCATACTGCTCTCTCTAATGAAACCATTTTAGAATTTGTTAGAAGAATTGAAAATAGAGATGCCATTCCAACCATGTGTCAAGATGATCGATTGGAAAATTTCGGCTCTTGTCGTGTTTGTTCCGTTGAAGTGGCTAGAGAAAAAGATGGCATTACCAAAACTGTTGCCTCCTGTCATACACCTGTATTTGAAGGAATGTACATTTATCATAATACAGAAAGAATACAAAGGCTTAGAAAGAACATTGTTGAATTGGTATTGACAGATTATCCTTCTGACAAAGTATTTCCTGCAGAAGGAAAAAAACCGACTGAATTTCAAAAAACTATTGCACAAATAGGCATTCCAAATGTGCGCTACCCTAAAGGGGATGATCATTTGGATATTGAGCCAGACAGAGCACATCCATACATAAAATCTGATCTTTCACAATGTATCAATTGTTATAGATGCGTTAGAGCTTGCGAAGAAATTCAAGGCGAAATGGTTTTGGGTATGTCCGGCAGAGGATTCGCTACACAAATCATTAAAGGGTTTAATACAACATTTGATCTCTCTGCTTGCGTTTCTTGTGGAGCTTGCGTACAAACCTGCCCTACAGAAGCATTGACCGATAAATATGAAACTAAAACCTTAGTAGCCGATAAAACTGTTAGAACAACTTGTACCTATTGTGGTGTAGGCTGTCAATTAGATGTTTCTGTTATCAATGGTGAAATAAAAGGAATTCAAGCTCCGGTAACCGCTGAAGTTAATGAAGGTCATACCTGTTTAAAAGGGCGCTTTGCGTTTCAATTCTACAATCATCCTGATAGATTAAAAGAACCTATGATAAAACGTAACGGTAAGTTTGAACCCGTTACTTGGGATGAAGCATATGATTTTATCGCTGAAAAATTAGTAACTATAAAGGATAAATATGGTGTGGACGCCATAGGCGGAATTTCTTCTTCAAGAGCTACCAACGAAGAAAATTATTTAATGCAAAAAATGATCCGTGTAGCTGTGGGTACCAACAATATCGACGGTTGTGCACGCGTATGCCATGCCCCTACCGCTTTTGGTATGCAACAGGCATTCGGTACTGGAGCTGCTACCAATTCAATCGAAGATCTTAATGATACAGATGCTATTTTTATGTTTGGAGCTAATCCAACTGAAGCACACCCTGTTACAGGTGCTAAAATAAAGCAATTATTTATGCAAGGGATTGTCAGTATCGTAGTTGATCCCGTAAAAACTACGCTGGCAAAACTGGCTACCTATCATCTACAATTACGCCCGGGAACCAATGTGGCATTGCTGAATATGATGGGGCACTATATTGTTAAAGAAGGATTAGTAAAGCAAGAGTTCATTAATAAATATACTGAATTTTATAAAGATTATAAAAAGCACGTTTCCAGATTAGATATGAATGAATTGGAAAAACTTACGGGTGTTTCCAAAGAATTGGTTAAAAAAGCTGCTATTGCCTATGCATCTGCCAATAATGCGATGGAATTCCATGGGTTAGGTGTTACTGAACATTACCAAGGTAGTAAAACTGTAATGCTACTTTCCAATTTGGCTATGATGACCGGAAATATAGGTAGAAGAGGCGTAGGATTAAATCCGTTACGAGGTCAAAATAATGTTCAAGGTGCCGCCGATATGGGCGTACAACCTCATCAGGGAGCTGGTTATATGAATGTTAATAATCCTGAAATTCAGAAATATTATGCTGAAAAATACGGTGTATCCAAGATGCCTGAATATGAAGGGTTGAAGATTCCTGAGATGATCAATGCTGCTATTGAAGGCAAATTCAAAGCGCTATGGATTATGGGTGAAGATACGTTAATGACTGACCCTAACAGTAATCACATCCGTAAAGCATTCGAAAAATTAGACCTTTTAGTCGTCCAGGAGCTTTTTATGTCAGCTACTGCAGAAATGGCAGATGTAGTATTACCTGCCGCTTCTTACTTTGAAAAAAATGGAACGTTTACCAATGGTGAACGCCGTGTACAACGTGTAAATAAAGTAATTGAACCTATTGGTAATTCTAAACCGGACGGACAAATTATCATCGATATGATGTATAAATTGAGTTATGATCAACCAACCGGAAGAGTTTATGATGCTGCTAAAATTGTTGATGAAATTGCCGATGTCATTCCTTTTATGAAAGGGATTACTTGGGAACGGTTAGGTACTAACGGGCTACAATGGCCTGTACAAGAAGATGGAGTTGATACTAAAATACTACATCAACAAGGTGAATTTAAAAGAGGGAAAGGCAAATTCCATTATTTCGATTTTGAAGAAACTCCTGAACTTGTTGAGCATCAACAGAAATACCCTTACATTTTAACTACTGCACGCCAACTAGAACATTATAATTCCGGCACTATGACCCGTAGAACGGACAATCAATTGATATCACCGAATGATTATTTGGAAGTGAATCCGTTAGATGCAGGCAAAAAAGGTATTGCTGCCGGTGATCAAGTCCGTATATTCTCCGATAGAGGTAGTGTAAATATCCCTGTAAAATTGAATTATACCGTTAAACCTGGTGTGGTTAGAACTACTTTCCATCAGCCTGAGGTCTTTATTAATCTTATTACTGGAAATGTTGGCGATTACGAAACATTAACTCCTGAGTATAAAGTTGTTGCCGTGGATTTTGAGAAAATAGACTAATCAATGACCAATTTAACTATTCACAAAATCTCTGAAAAAACAAAACTCAAACTCCCTATTGTTGAAAATGGTATTAGCGCTGGGTTTCCAAGTCCTGCTGAAGATTTTTTTGACTCTGTAATCGATCTTAACAAAGAGCTTATTAAAAATCCCGATGCTACTTTCTTTGGAAGAGTAAGAGGTTATTCTATGAAAAATGCCGGATTAAATGATGGTGACCTATTGATTATAGACAAAAGCCTTGAACCTACAAATGGTAAAATAGCAGTCTGTTTTATCGATGGTGAGTTTACTGTAAAAAGAATAAAGATTGAAAAAAATATTTGCTGGCTAATTCCAGAAAATGATGATTATAAGCCCATTAAAGTTACTCCAGATAATGATTTTCTAATCTGGGGTATAGTAACTACAGTTATAAAAATTCTTTAGAACAATTCTATAAATTCTACTTTTTCACCTCCTCAATTATTTCAAGAGTCTTTTTTACTTCTTTTTCTAAAGCAGTAAAATCACCTGATTCTATGATCTCTTTAGAAATTAATTTAGAACCCATACCAACACACGTAACACCAGCTTGGAACCACTCTTTTAAGTTTTCTTCATCAGTAGTAACTCCACCTGTTGGCATTATTTTGGTCCAAGGACATGGACCTTTAATGGCTTTGACAAAAGATGGGCCTAAAACCTCTGCCGGAAATAATTTTACAATTTCACAACCCAGTTCCTCTGCTTTTGAAATTTCGGTTAAAGTACCACACCCTGGAGACCATAAAACTTTTTTTCTATTACAAACTACAGCTATATCTTCTCTCAAAACGGGTGTCACAACAAAATTAGCACCTAACTGCATATATAACGAAGCAGTTCCGGCATCTGTAACCGAACCAACTCCCATTATCATTTCAGGGAGTACTTTTTCACAAAATTTATTTAACTCAGAAAATACTTGATGTGCATAATCGCCTCTGTTTGTAAACTCCATTAATCTAGCTCCACCATTGTAGCAGGCTTTTAACACTTTTTTTCCAAGTTCTACATCAGTATGATAAAACAACGGAACCAAGCCTGTTTGTTCCATTACTTGAATTACTTGAATTCTCGAAAATCTTGCCATATTATTCTTGTTTTGCTAATATTTCATCAGTAAATTTCCATATCTCTTTATAAATATAGGTCATTTCTTCTGCATTAAAATTTCCATGCTTTTTATTGTCAATTTTTAGCAGTTTATTTTTCACATTATTTTCATCTAACTTTTGATGAAGTATCTCAGCATGCTTAAAAGAAACAACACTATCAATACTCCCATGAACCGTAAGAATTGGCGGAATAGTTCCATCAACGAAATTAATTGGAGAAGTATGGTTGTAAATAGTATCTAATGGTATATTATTTTTTGTAAGTATTTCTTTATTATTCCAATTCTCTACAAAAAGAGGAACATCAGTTATTCCATACCAGTTAATAATACCTGCAATATTATTTTTATGTTTTGATGAAAAATCACTACCATAAAACGAATCATCTTTCAACAAACCAGTCATTAATGCCAAATGTCCGCCAGCGGAGTTACCGGAAATAAATATTTTAGTAGTATCCATTTTAAATTGATTGGCATGCTCATAAACCCACTCTAAAGCAGTTCTGCAATCACCAATAATTTCAGGAAGAGAAGCATCTTTTAAAAGCCTATAATTAGCCGTTACCACAACCCATCCTTTATCTACATAAGGCAAAATTTCTAATATTCTGCTCTCTTTTTCACCATCTTTCCAACCACCTCCATGAAAATAAAGCAAGGTCGGTTTATTTCCATCAGTATATGCCATCCATGGCGATTCTCCTAATCGTTTTGAGGGCACAAAAACATCAAGTTTTAAACTAATGCTATCAATAAATCTATATTCTTTTTCGGCTGCGACTGTTGTCTTTGAAAAAAGCGATGCAACAGGATCTATCGTTTGTTCTTTATCAACTTTGCATGCCAACATTAATGAAAGAATACTAAAATAAATCAATATATTTTTTATATTCATTTTAAGGTTATCATCTTGATACTCTACCACTTGAATCGCCTTTCAAAAGTTTCTCCACTTCATCTACAGTTACCAAATTAGCATCACCTTTAATTGTATGTTTTAAACACGAAGCCGCAACGGCAAAATCCAATGCTTTTTGATCATTATTAGGATATGTTAGCATTCCATAAATCAATCCTCCCATAAACGAATCACCTCCACCCACTCTATCAACAATGTGTGTAATTTGATACTCTTTTGATTGATACAGTCTACTACCATCATATAAAACGCCGGCCCAAGTATTATGAGATGCACTAATTGAGCCCCTTAATGTAGTAATTACCTTTTTGGCTTTAGGGAATTTCTGCATCATTTGTTTACAAACTGAAAGAAAAGCCTCAGCCTTTACTTTATGCCCTTCTTTGGTAATATCCAACCCTTCAGGTTTTATACCGAAATGCTTTTCTGCATCCTCCTCATTGCCTAATATAATATCACAATAGGATGTTAACTCTGTCATAATACTTTCAGAAGAAACACCATATTTCCACAATTTTGCTCTATAATTAAGATCCGTTGAAATAGTTATACCTAAATCATTTGCAACTTTAATCGCTTCAAGGCAAGTATCAGCAGCACTTTGTGAAATTGCCGGAGTTATCCCCGTCCAATGAAACCATTTTGTATTTTTAAGTACCTTGTGCCAATCTATCATTCCAGGTTTTATTTCTGCCATAGCAGAGTTTGCCCTATCGTAAATTACTTTACTACCTCTGGCAACAGCTCCTGTTTCCAAAAAGTAGATACCCAAACGATCTCCACCAAATACTATATTGTCAGTACCAACACCTCTTTTTCTCATCTCCATTAAAGCACATTGCCCTATATCATTATTAGGCAATCTGGTAATAAAATCTACAGGTATTCCGTAATTGGCTAATGAAACAGCCACATTAGATTCTCCTCCTCCGTAAACAACGTCAAATGTATTGGTTTGCGAAAAACGCAAAAACTCCGGAGGTGATAACCGAAGCATAATTTCACCGAATGTAACGACTTTTTTCATATTCTAAAGATTAAATAAGTTTGGTAAAAACATAGATAGTTGAGGTATAAACATAACTATTAATAAAACTAAAATCATTATCACTAAAAATGGCAATAATGGTTTTATTACTTGCGTAACGGACACTTTGGCAACACCGCTTCCCACAAAAAGGATTGTGCCAACAGGGGGCGTACACAAACCTATGCATAAATTAAGTACCATTACAATACCAAAATGTACCGGATGCATGCCAAGTGCCGTAACAACCGGTAAAAATATAGGTGTGAATATTAAAATGGCCGGTGTCATATCCATAAAAGTTCCTACAATTAATAGAATTATATTTATAATCAATAAAATAACTATAGGGTGACTGAACTTATCTAGTAAAAAATTACTCATTAGCTCAGGGATACTTTCAAAAGAAAATAACCAAGACATAGCCATTGATGTACAAATTAAAAACATGACTACTGAGGTAGTTTTGGCACTAGCTAATAAAATATCAGGGAAATCTTTAATGCTAATACTTTTGTAAAGTAGTGCCAGAATAGCTGCATATAGAACAGCAATAGCCGATGCTTCTGTAGCTGTAAAAATCCCTGCAATAATCCCTCCAACTACAACTATTAATAGTAGTAAGCTAAAAAATGCTTTCCTAAATTCTGACCATATTTGAGACAAAGGAGCTCTTTCCCCCTTACTGAATTTTCTGCTAATTGCTACAAAAATTATATATGAAATAAGGCCAAAGCCCAGCAATATACCCGGTATATATCCTGCGATGAATAATGCAGCTACTGATGCCGCTCCTCCACTTGCCAATGCATATACTATCAATACATTACTTGGAGGAATTAACAAACCTGTTGTTGAAGATGTAATGTTAACCGAAGCACTGAATTCCCTTGGATATCCTTCTTTTTCCATCCTATCTGTCATAATACTACCTATTGCGGAAGCCGCAGCAACTGCCGAACCCGAGATGGCTCCAAACAACATGGCTGCTAACACATTGACATAGGCCAATCCACCCGGAAGGCTCGCAACTAATGATTTAGCAAAATTAATGAGTCTGTTGGCTATACCTCCCCGTTTCATAATTTCTCCTGCTAGAACAAAAAATGGAATGGCTAAAAGGGCAAAGCTGTCTAAACCCGTTATCATACGTTGTGCAATTGTAGTGATACCTGGTAGGTTATCAATATTTATCAATAAACTTACAGTAGTTGCAATACCTATACTATAAGCAACAGGAACTTTGAGTAATAGTAATCCAAAGAAAACAATAAATAGTACCAATATGCTTATCGTTTCTATGCTCATTTTTATATTGGCAATTGTTTTTTATTAATTTTTATGACATGATAAACTGAAAAAAACATAATTAAGATACCACTAAAAGGAAAAACTGCATACACATATCCCAAAGGAATACGCAAGGTTCCGGATAATTGTTCTAAATGCAAGGTGATGTAAACCAGATTACTACCTCCAATAACCATCACTATTAATGCAAATAAAAAAATTAATATTTCTATTAAAAAAGCAGCTTTTACTTTCGTTTTAGGAGAGAACTTGGCATAAAGAAAATCCATAGATAAATGCTCCCTTTTCGCATTTAAATAAACAGCTCCTAAAATAGAAAGCCATATTAAAGCAAAACGTGCAAATTCTTCGGTAAAAGAGAATGATCGATTCAAAAAATATCTCGAAAATACTTGCCACAAAACATCAATGACCAATAAAGCAAATACAATAATCAAAAACACCTCCAGAATTTTATTTATTTGGTTATTGATCTTATCCATGCTATTCAGCTTTAATTTTTTCTACCAATTCTTTCAATCGTTCATCTTTTATCATTTCTTCTAAAACTGACATGGATTTCTCTGCAAATAATGATTTATCAGGTACTATAATTTCAACCCCACTCTCTTTTAACTTCTGCATAGATTCTTCAACAGAAGCATTCCAGTATTTTTTCTCTGCTTGGGCAGATTCATTAGCTGCCTCCTGTACCCATTGTTTTTCTTTTGCTGATAATTTATCCCAATATTTTGTACTGATAATCAACACATCAGGCACTGAAGTATGTTCATCAAGTGTATAGTATTTACTAACCTCATACTGATTTGACGATACAAATGAAGGAGGGTTGTTCTCAGCACCATCAACAACACCTTGTTGAATAGCCGTATATAACTCACTAAAAGCCATTGGAGTAGCTGAACCTCCTAATGAATTCACCATTTTGATGGATATTTCATTGTTCATCACTCTAATCTTAAGCCCCTCTAAATCTTCAGGAGTTCTTATAGGTTTATCTTTTGTAAAAAAGTTTCTACTTCCTGCGTCATAAAAGCACAATCCTCGTAACCAAAAATCACTTCCTTTCTCTAATAATGATTTTCCAATTTCTCCTTCTAAAACATTAAAAAAATGATCATTATCTCTAAAAAGATATGGGATGTTCAATACATCATAATCTGGCACAAAATTAGACATGGTAGCAGCACTAACTTTAGTAATTGCCACACTACCAATTTGCAATAATTCCAGTACCTCTCTCTCTGAACCTAACTGTCCATCCGGAAAAACTTTTATAACAAGAGTTCCCTCTGACCTCTTTGATAATGATTCTTGAAACGTTAAAATTCCTTTATGAACAGGATGTGTTTGAGGCATATTATGAGCTAAATATAATACTTTAGTAGTGGATTTCTGTTCGCAAGAAGCAAAGCCTACCAAAAATAGTATCATCAAAAAATATCTCATATCTTACGAAAACTCAAAATATTCCTTAGCATTATAATAGCAAATATCTTGTACAATTTTACCAATCCAATCGATGTCATTTGGCAACTCTCCATTCTCCATATCATTTCCCAAAAGGTTACATAAAATCCTTCTAAAATATTCATGTCTGGGAAAAGACAAGAAACTTCTGCTATCAGTTAACATACCAACAAAACGGCTCAACAAACCCATATTAGATAAAGCGTTAAGCTGCTTTTCTATACCATCTTTTTGATCTAAAAACCACCAGGCAGAACCCCACTGTACTTTGTTGATTCCGCCATCATTATTAAAATTACCGGCCATTGTAGCAAAGACTTCATTATCTCTGGGGTTTAGATTGTACAAAATGGTTTTAGGCAACATATCCTCAAGAGTTAATAAATTTAAAAAATTAGACAACCCTGTTGCCTGTTCATAATCACCTATAGAATCACAACCCACATCAGCACCGATTAAATTCAATAATTTTAGATTGTTGTTTCTAATGGCTCCTAAATGCAATTGCATTACCCATCCTTTTTGATGATACATTTTCCCTAGTTCAACAAGTAGTGTTACTTTGAATTGATCAACTTCAGTTTTACTAAGTTTTTTACCTTCAATACGTTTACGGAAAACAACTTCAGCTCCCTCTTTATTATAAGTTGCTAAAGGAATATTTGTGAGGCCATGATCCGATAAACGACAACCTACATTATGAAAATATTCAACTCTGATTTTAAGTGCATTTACTAGCTCTTCAAATGACTCGATTTTAATTTCTGATGAATTACCTAGCCTTTCGATATATGCTAAAAAAGTTTCCTTTTCAATATCCAAAGCATAGTCTGGTCTAAAAGCAGGTAACATTTTTAACAATGAATCTGATTTAAATGCCTTATGATATTTTAAATCATCACAAGGATCATCTGTTGTGCAGACTACTTCCACCTTCATTTTTCTTAAAAGGTATTGCGTACTGTGAGGTGGTTTTTGCAAAAGATCAGAGCAATGTTTGTAAATTTTATCAGCATTCTCAGAACTTAATAGCTCATCGATTTCAAAATACCTTTTCAATTCTAAGTGAGTCCAATGATGTAGCGGATTTTTAATAAGGTAAGGAACCGTTTCAGCCCATTTTTTAAATTTTTCTTCATCTGGACTTTCTCCTGTAATAAACTTTTCAGAAACTCCATTAGAACGCATAGCCCTCCACTTATAATGATCTCCTTCTAGCCAAATCTCTGTTAAATTCTTAAATTGATAATTTTCAGCTATTTGTTGAGGACTTAAATGATTGTGATAATCAATTATAGGTAAGTGTTCAGCAAACTCATGATAAAGCCGTTGAGCAGTTTTTGTTTTTAATAAAAAATCATTATTTATAAAGCTCATAATCAATTATTTAATGATTTTATTATCCCCATCTCCAAGCCACGTAACTCGGCTAATCCACGTAATCTTCCAATTACAGAATAACCCGGATTGCACTCTTTTTCCAAATCATCCAACATTTTATGACC
>JAGQYU010000120.1 GCA_020435885.1 Flavobacteriaceae bacterium | reverse complement strand
TACAGCAATAAATTTTTTCATAGTAAGTATAATATTAAGGGTTTAATTATTTTTGGTTTTTCAAATATATAAAATATTAATAATACAATTAAAGCTATTATTGATAGTTAAATAATTTTATAGCACGCTTTTTGTGCGAGATACTTTATGGATAGAGGATTAAAACAAAAACCACTAAATATAGTTAGAGTAGTTCTTTATGGACCTGAATCTACAGGAAAAACTACCTTAGCTAATCAGTTAGCTTATCATTATCAGACGGTTTGGGTTCCGGAGTATGCCCGTGATTATTTACAAGACAAATGGAATACCAAACGTCAGGTTTGTGAGCATGAAGATCTGTTACCTATTGCCATTGGGCAGATGAAATTAGAAAATAATTTGGCAAAAAAAGCAGATAAGGTTTTGATTTGCGATACGGACTTGTTAGAAACTAAAGTGTACGCCGAAGAGTATTATGATGGCATGGTAGATCCATTATTGGAAGAGGCTGCAGAAGCAAATACATACGATCTGTATTTACTAACTTATATTGATGTACCTTGGGAGTTTGATACATTGAGAGACAAGCCTGGACTAAGAGAAAAAATGGTAAATGCTTTTGAAAATTCACTAAAGAAATATAACAAACCTTATGTGGTTTTGAAAGGGGATAAGCAACAACGGTTTAAAAGTGCTGTTAAAGAGATTGATAAGATTATAAAAAATAAAAAGAATCTGTATTGTTATTCTGAATCAGAAGATATACAAGTAACAAGAAGAAAAAGCTTTTTTAGTAAGTTTTTCAATTTTGGTGATTGATTTACAGAAAATTCTTTAAGGCGTACTATTTACCCAAACTTCGCCATCTGTAAAATGTTCTTTTTTCCAAATAGGTACAGTTTCTTTTAAGGTGTCAATAGCAAATTGACAAGCGGCAAAAGCTGCTTTTCTGTGCGGTGCAGAAACAGCTATGATTACAGGGATATCACCAATATTTAGTTCTCCTTCCACATGGTGAATGGCAATCTTTAAAATATCGAATTTTTCTAAGGCTTGTGCAGCTATCTTTTGCATTTCTTTTTCGGCCATAGGCCCATATGATGAAAAATCAAGTTGCGTTACTTCCTTTTCTTTAGTCAGATTTCTAACAGTTCCTACAAAAAGAGCAATACCACCACAAGAACTGTCCTGTACAAAATCATAACAAGTTTGTATGTTCAGTTTTTCGGAAGTTAATAGTATAGAAATGTTTTCTTTTTTCATGTATCAAAATCTATCCGCCGCTTACAGGTGGTATAATAGCTACAGTATCATTATTTTTAAGAACATAAGAATCCTCAACATATTCTTCATTAACTGCTATTGAAAAATTTGAATATGTCTTGAGTTTAGAATACTTTTCAAACAATAAAGTTTTTAAAGAAGCTACAGTAGAAATTGAATCACTTTCCAATGATATTGAACCCGATTGTACAATATCTCTTACTATCCCAAAAAGTAATATAGTTACCTTCATTAAAAATGAATTTTGTAAAAATTTAGTAAACAAATTTTTAAAAAGTAAAGATAATAGCTTTTAAAAAAATAATACTGCATTTTTTTAATAGGATTTACAGCATTAAGTAACTTAAGTTACATAAAATACGTAAAAAGTTAACTAATTTTATAAAATTACTAATTGTAAGCTAATCCAAATTTTTGATCATCAATGAAGTACGGATTTATTATTGACAATCGCAAATGTATAGGTTGTCATGCATGTACAACTGCTTGTAAATCTGAACACGATGTTGCTGTAGGAGTAAACAGAACATACGTAAAGCAAGTAGAAAAAGGAGTATTTCCAAACACTCGTAGAATTTTTTCGGTAATGCGTTGTAATCACTGTACAGATGCCCCTTGTGTGGAGATTTGTCCGGTTGAGGCATTGTACACCCGTGAAGACGGTATTGTAGATTTTGACAACAATCGTTGTATTGGTTGTAAGTCTTGTATGCAAGCCTGTCCTTACGATGCGTTGTATATCGATCCGGATAACAATACTGCAGCAAAATGTAACTATTGCGCACACCGTGTAGATGTAGGAAGAGAGCCTGCCTGTGTTACGGTTTGCCCCGAGCATGCTATTATTGCCGGCGATATGGAAAATCCACATACTGAGATTTCTATGTTATTGGCACGCCAGCAGGTAAAAGTTCGCAAGCCGGAAAAAGGCACTAAGCCTAATTTATTTTATATTGATGGTGATGAGGCATCGTTGAATCCGCAAGCAACTGATAAATCAGGGCCAAGTTTGTGGAATTCACAGGCGCGTGGTGTAGGACATTATGCGAAAGCAGCCGAGAAAATGATAGGCACTAATAATGATATCGATCTATTACAAATGGTAATTGATAATGAATTGCAAGCTGCTTATCAGAAAAAAGAAACTGAAAATCCAAACTACATTGATGTATTGAATGGAAAAGCTCGCAGAGTATATGACACACCTGATAAAGGAATCTTATGGGGATGGGAAGTAACTGCATATATAATGACGAAAGCTATTGCTGCCGGAGCGTTCTTAATACCATTTTTAGCCATGTTATTGGGTTATGAAGTTTCTACAAATGCTAAATTATGGTCTGCCGGAATTTCACTGGTATTTTTAGCCTTAACAGGATTATTCTTAGTAATGGACTTAGATAGACCGGATAGGTTCTTGAACGTATTATTGCGCCCGCAATGGAATTCGTGGTTAGTAAGAGGTGGTTATACCATTACCATTTTTGGTTTATTAGTAACTGTTTGGGGAGCTTCAAACTTTTTTGGATGGAACATTCCTGAAAAACCTTTACAATGGGTAATTGCTGTATTTGCAGTGTTATTGGCCATTTACACAGCATTTTTATTTGCACAAGCTAAAGGCCGAGATTTTTGGCAAAGCCCTTCGTTGGCATTGCATATGTTAGTACATAGTGTAATGGCGGGAGCTGCTGTATTTGCATTGGTCTTATTAGTAACAGGTAATGAAAACTGGATGTCAATCCTTGGAATGACTTTAATTATAGCGTTGGCAGTTAATATTTTCACTATGGTAACAGAACTTACTATGACGCATCCTAGTACTGCTGCTCATACTGTGGTAGAAATGATTACCAAAGGAAGATATAAAAATATGTTCTGGATAGTTACAGTAATATTGGGTAATGTATTGCCATTAGCATTATTGATCTTTGCGCCAAGTGCTACTGTATTAACAATAGCAGCAGTTCTTGTGTTGATAGGTATTTATGCAACTGAGAAAATTTGGGTAGAAGCACCACAACGCATTCCATTAGCTTAATTTAAAGACGATACATCATGGGATATAAAAAACCATCATTTATAGAAAACATTGCAGAAAAGATCGGTTTGATTCCTAATCTGCATAAGGAAAAATATCAAGAATTTGAGCAAGATATGCGTCACTTTACGGATGAAGAAGTAGCTCAGCTATATGAAAATTTTCCCCCCCCTGAAAAGTGGGATAATTGGGTAGAATATGATCCTAAAGTATGGCCCAAAAAAGTTAAAAAGACCTATCAAATAATTCCTACAACTTGTTTTAATTGTGAGAGTGCTTGTGGTTTAACAGCCTTTATTGATAAAGAAACGAACCAAGTACGTAAGTTTGAAGGAAACCCATACCATCCGGGAAGCCGCGGTAGAAACTGTGCCAAGGGCCCTGCTACCATTAACCAGATTACTGATCCAGATAGAGTACTCTTTCCGCTTAAGCGGAAAGGAGAGCGTGGTGGTGGCGAGTGGGAACGCGTTTCTTGGGATGAAGTGCTAGACACTTTTGCAGAACGCATCAGAAATGCCATTAAAGAAAATAGACATAATGAGATTGCTTACCATGTAGGACGTCCGGGGCATGAAAAATTCATGGATTGGATTTTACAAGGTTGGGGTATTGATGGGCACAATTCGCATACCAATGTATGTTCATCCGGAGCTCGTTTTGGATATAATATCTGGTATGGTTATGATCGTCCGTCACCGGATCATGCCAATGCAAAATTCATTTTGCTGATCTCTGCACATTTAGAGTCGGGTCACTATTTCAACCCGCATGCTCAACGCATTATCGAAGGTAAAATGAGCGGTGCTAAATTGGCTACTATGGATCCTCGTCTTTCCAATACAGCTTCTATGTCAGATTATTGGATGCCTACATACCCCGGTAGTGAAGCGGCAGTAATGTTAGCTATGGCAAAAGTTATTCTTGAAGAAGGTTTGTACAACAGAGATTACCTTGAAAATTGGGTGAACTGGCAACAATATATGGAAGCTGTTCAACCTGATAAAAAAGCAACTTTTGAAAATTTTATAGCATCTCTTATTGAAGAGTATAGTGAATATACTCCTGAGTTTGCAGAAAAAGAATCGGGGGTAAAAGCAGAAATGGTTGTTGAGGTTGCACGTAAAATTGGTGAAGCAGGAGAGCGTTTTGCCTCACATAACTGGCGTAGTGCAGGAGCTTCTAATCTAGGAGGCTGGGCAGTGGCTAGAGCCTTACATTTCTTAACTGTACTGGTAGGTGCTGTGGGTACTCCTGGTGGAACATCTCCAAACACATGGAATCAATTCCACCCAAAACAACCTCACGTTCCAAAACCGCAAAAGCAATGGAACGAGTTACATTTTCCAAAAGAATATCCATTAGCATTCTTTGAAATGAGCTTTTTGTTGCCACATTTTTTGAAAGAAGGGCGTGGTAAAATGGATGTATATTTCAGTCGTGTATTTAACCCTGTTTGGACGTATCCTGATGGATTCTCATGGATAGAAATGCTGACAGATGAAACTAAGTTTGGTTTGCATGCTGCCTTAACACCCACATGGAGTGAAACGGCTTTTTATGCCGATTATGTGTTGCCTGTAGGACTAGCATCTGAACGCCACGATTTAAATACCTATGAAACGCATAGTGGTGTATGGCTAGCATTCCGCCAACCGGTATTACGTGAAGCTGCACGCAGAAACGGAAAACCTGTGCAATATACTTATGAAGCTAATCCTGGTGAAGTATGGGAAGAAGATGAGTTTTGGATGGAGTTGAGTTGGCGTATAGACCCCGATGGAAGTATGGGCATCCGTCAATACTTTGAATCGCCATACCGCAAAGGAGAAAAAATAACGGTTGATGACTACTATCAATACATTTTTGAGCGTGTAAAAGGCTTACCTGAAGTTGCTAAAAAAGAAGGCTTAACAGAGTTAGAATATATGCGTAAGTATGGTGCTTTTGAAGTTGAAAAGAGCGTTTATAAGAAAAATGAAATAGCGCTTACTGCTGAAGAGTTGAAAGGTAGCACTACTGATAAAAAGACAGGTGTCATTACCAAAGAAGGTAAACCTATAGGTGTGGAAGTGAATGGAAAAGCTGTAGTTGGTTTTCCAACACCATCACGTAAAAATGAATTCTATTCACAAACGATGATTGATTGGAAATGGCCGGAATATGCTATCCCTACCTATATCAAGAGTCACATTCACCCTGAGGCACTCGATAAATCGAAAGGAGAATATGTGTTGGTACCTACTTTCAGGCTACCTACATTGATTCACTCCCGTTCAGGAAATGCTAAGTGGTTATATGAAATTTCGAGTAGGAACCCTATCTGGATGCATCCGGAAGATGCTAATAAGTGGGGCTTTAAAACGGGAGATTTGGTTAAACTAAATACAGATATTGGTTATTTTGTGGATAAGGTTTGGGTAACACAAGCCATAAAACCCGGTGTTGTTGCTTGTTCTCACCATTTAGGTAGATGGAGACGTGAGCAAGACCAAGGTAACCGATGGGCAACCAATACGGTTTCTATTAAAAAGGACGGTAGCGGCGGTTGGAAAATGAATACCATGAGCGGTATACAACCTTTCCGTTCAGAAGATAAAGACTCTAAACGTATTTTCTGGAGTGATGGCGGGGTACATCAAAATATTACCCATGCTGTACATCCTGATCCGATTAGTGGAATGCATGCTTGGCATCAGCGAGTACGCGTTGAAAAGCCATCTGCTAATGATAAATATGGAGATATATATGTAAATACAGATAAGTCGTTCGAGATATATAAAGAATGGTTAGAAATGACGCGTCCGGCTCCTGGCCCTGATAACCTTAGACGTCCGCTATGGTTTAAGAGAGCATACAGACCGGATGACTCTGTTTACTATATTGATAAAAAAGACTCTTAAAAAACAATCCCCGCGAAAGCGGGTTTGTTTTTTCGATAAATGCAGATTCATAAGATTCATTAAATTTGTAAATGCTTACTAAAGTTTTCCCTTTTCTTACATGGTTCCCCCTATTAAAGAATACTTGGAAGGATGATTTAATAGCAGGGATTACAGGTACCATTATCGTAATACCGCAGGCTGTGGCCTTTGCCATGATTGCCGGTTTGCCACCTATTTATGGGTTCTATACAGCGATGATAACCCCTATAATTGCTGCGCTTTTTGGATCATCTTATCATTTAATCTCTGGGCCAACAACGGCTATTTCTATAGTAGTATACTCTACATTGGTAAAGTTTGTAAATCCGGAGACTGATCTGGAAAGTTTTATTTCTTTGGCGTTGGTATTGACCTTTTTGGCCGGACTTTTCCAATTAGCTATGGGTTTGTTGAGGATGGGGAAATTGGTCAACTTTGTATCACATTCAGTTGTGATTGGCTTTACAGCCGGAGCAGGGATACTCATCGCTTTTAAGCAACTGAAACACGTTTTTGGTATTAAAGTTCCGCAAGGGAGTACCATTGTTGAGATAGTTACTTACATCATCCAACATATCACTGAAACAAATTGGTATATATTTATTGTGGCTGTAAGTACACTGCTAATTGCTTTACTCATTAAGTTCTTAATAAAACCACTTTCTAGATACTATATGCTTATTGCTATGGTGCTGGGAAGTATAATTGCTATTTTATTGGGAGGAGAAGAGAATGGTATAGAAACTGTTGGGCATATTCCTTCTAATTTACCGCCATTTAGAGTTCCTGATTTGAACTATGATAATATTAGTAGATTAAGCTCCGGAGCTATGGTGTTGGCATTGTTGGGACTTATTGAGGCTGTTGCCATTGGAAGAGCTATAGCATTGCATACACATCAAAAAATAGATGGTAATCAGGAGTTTATTGGGCAAGGAGTATCTAATATGATTGCCAGTTTCTTTTCCAGTTATGCTGGTTCGGGTTCTTTTACCCGATCAGGAGTGAATCATCAAGCTGGGGCTAAAACACCTTTATCTGCAATTTTTGCATCGGTTTTTTTAATGATGGTGCTATTGCTTTTTGCTAATTATGCTTCGCATTTACCAAAAGCAGCCATGGGAGGGATAATCTTACTGGTAGGCTATAATTTAATTGATTTTCACCACATAAAACAAGTTTACAAAAGTAGTGGCAAGGAATTGATAGTTCTGTCAGTTACGTTGTTTGGAACGTTGCTTTTTGATCTTGAATTTGCTTTGTTGGCAGGTATTTTAACATCGTTCTTCTTTTATATGGAGCGCACATCTAAACCAAATATTGCCATATTAGGAATTGATAAAAACAGAAATTTAATAAATATTATTAGAGATAAAGACTCTTTAGAATGTTCTAATTTAAAGATAGTTCGTATTGACGGCTCGCTATATTTTGGTTCCATAGAAAAGATTTCTGATTATTTTTCAAAATTGTATGATGAAAATGATATACAATATGTTTTGATTGCTGCAGATGGTATTAACTTTATTGACCTTGCTGCTGCGGAATGGCTTACCAATGAGATCATTAAATGGCAAAAGAACAGAGGAGGTATTTATATTGCGGGGTTGAAGATAATCAGTCAAGATGTGCTTAAAAAAGGAGGGTTTATTGATAAAATTGGACGCAATATCTTTTTTACTGATAAGAAACTTGCCATTAGTGAAATCCACAAATTAATGGAAAAACCTTGTAAGGTTAAAGCTTTTGATGAATGTAGGCTCTCTGACGATTGATAGCTGAATTGCTACTTAAAAAAAATATGAATTTAAAAAAGATCATACCAATTTTAGATTGGCTTCCAAACTATAAAAAGGAATGGTTCAGCGGTGATTTAAGTGCCGGATTAACAGTTGGTATAATGCTAATTCCACAGGGGATTGCCTATGCCATGATTGCCGGATTACCTCCTATTTATGGATTATACACAGCAATGATCCCTCAGATAGTGTACGCCATTTTTGGCACGTCTAGGCAATTAGCTGTGGGCCCTGTTGCTATGGATTCTTTAATTGTGGCTTCTGGTGTGGCTACACTTGCCCAAATAGGGACTGATCGTTTTATAGAGTTTGCTATCGTATTATCATTATTGATGGGTTTAATGCAGGTAGCCTTCGGAATTTTTAGGTTGGGGTTTTTAGTTAATTTTTTATCAAAACCGGTTATTAGCGGTTTTACATCAGCAGCGGCACTTATTATAGGGCTCAATCAGTTAAAACATTTAATAGGCGTTGATATTGGAAGAAGCAATCGTTTACAGGATTTAGTAATAGCTTCCATTAAAAATATTGGTGATATCAACCTGATTACTATGGCAATAGGTATTAGTTCTATACTTATTCTGGTATTTTTCAAAAAGTTGTTTAAAAAGATACCAGCGGCACTTGTTGTTGTGGTTTTAGGGATAGTATTAGTTAAAATTTTTAATCTGGAAGAAAAAGGTGTTGCTATAGTAGGTAGTATTCCGGAAGGTTTACCAAGTTTTAGAATGCCTGTATTTGATAAAAATGCTTTTGAAGATTTATTACCGATAGCCCTAACACTTTCATTTATAGCTTTTTTGGAGGCAATTTCGGTAGCCAAAGCTATTGAAGCAAAACGTAAGAATTACAAAGTATTGCCAAATCAGGAGTTATTTGCTTTAGGGATGAGCAATATTGTAGGCTCGTTCTTTCAAACGTATCCTTCAACGGGAGGGTTTTCCAGAACTGCAGTCAGCGATCAGGCAGGAGCCAAAACACCTTTATATGCAATTATTGCTGCTTTAATTGTAGGGCTTACACTATTATTTTTAACACCTGTATTTTACAGTTTGCCAAAAGCTGTGCTGGCAGCCATTATCATGGTAGCTGTTTTTGGACTGTTAGATTTTAGAGTACCTAAACAATTGCTTAAATATTCGGTGAGAGATCTTATCATCTTAAATATCACTTTGTTAATAACGGCAACTGTAGGAATCAAAGAAGGTATCATTACGGGTATTGCGGTATCGTTAGCAATGATTATTTACAGAACTACAAAACCACATATTGCTATTTTAGGAAAAATACCGAACACGCACTTTTATAGAAATATAGAAAGGTTTAAAGATGTAATTATTGATGAAGACATACTCATCGTTCGTTTTGATGCACAGCTCTATTTTG
>JAGQYU010000119.1 GCA_020435885.1 Flavobacteriaceae bacterium | reverse complement strand
CTGAAGTTATACCTGTATAATAGGTTCCATCTATACATTCTAATATATAAACATAGTATATTTTCATTACGATAAAAAATAAACTTCTCGATACAATTTTAGTCCGCTTATGCGTCCTAAAACCACTCGAAGTGACACAGATATGTTAGGAAACAGCAAAAAGTACCAAATTTGTCAGTTCGAGTTGAGCGCAAGCGAAGTATCGAGAACTGCTTGAAAACCTTATAGTTATCACTACAGCCCACTTCTCGATACAATTTCAGCCCGCTTACGCGTCCTAAAACCACTCGAAGTGACAGTATAAGATTTATCGAGAACTAGCGGAAACGTTTTTTAGCCAAGTTTGGTAATGCTTCATAATCACCACTAATAAGAGCTTGCTTTTTTAACTTAGACCATTTCTTAATTTGTTTTTCTTTACTGATAGCCAATCCAGGATCGGTAAATTCACTATAAAACACCAGTTTTACCGGACGCCTATTGAAAGTGTAGCTGCCAGTATATTTACCGCTTATATGTTCCATAAGCCGTTGATCTAAATCTGAAGTTATACCTGTATAATAGGTGCCATCTATACATTCTAATATATAAACATAGTATATTTTCATTACGATAAAAATAATAAACTTCTCGATACAATTTTAGTCCGCTTATGCGTCCTAAAACCACTCGAAGTGACAGTTGCTTACCAAACGACACACACAATAATGTTAAAAACTACAACTTCTTGATTTTAATATCTTTAAACCAAATAAAACTACCATGGTCTTGTAAACCAATAAGGCCTGTTTTAAACTTACCATAATCAGGGTAGGCATCCCATTTACCGGAATTTCGGCGTTCTTGCCAATCTTCTGAATACGGCACAAAAGAAACTACTTTTTTGCCATTTAACCAATATTCAACTTTTTCCGGTGTAAACAAAATACGTGTGGTGTTCCACTCACCTGCTTTTTTTACTGCATTTTGGGTGGTATCCGGTGGATACATAGCATAATCAGCACCTGCTTTTTGCCATTCTTCTAACGGCTCTACAAAGCCTATATCGTCTATCAACTGATATTCCGGAGCATTTTCATAAGGGGCTTTATATTGTTTTCCTTCTTGAACATGATAAAAAACACCACTGTTACCACCTTCAGAAATTTTCCATTCCAATGTCAATTCAAAATTTTCAAAAGAGTCTTTGCCATACACTATATCGCCACCTATATCACCGCCGGTTCCCAAAGATTTTAATGCGCCATCTTCTATAACCCAGTTAGATGGCAGACTGTCTTGGTTATACCCTCGCCAACCATCTGTAGAAGTTCCATCGAACAATGTTATCCATTCAGAAGTTTCCGGTTCATTTTCAGTAGTTATGGTTGTTTCTTCTTTTGGTTTTTCTTTACAGGAATACAATGAAACTACAAGTATTGATACTAAAAGATATGTTAGTTTTTTCATGATATAAATTTTTACTTTTTAAATTTTTTATAAGGCTTTCTTGTTCACTAAAATTCACGATAAGTGCCACTTAAATATTGATTGGCTTCTTCTTCGGCAAACTTAGCCGCTTTACTATCCCAGTGCAACGTCTGATTAGGAAAACGCCCGGCAATAACACCCAACAATATGGTTTCTGTAAGACGTGCCGCATAGCTGAAAGGAGCGCTGCATGTACCTCTTCCCAAGCAAGCCTCTACAAATTCATGGTAATGTTTTGTCCCTTCTGAGGCATAATTGCGAATAGGTTTGCCCATATTATTTGCTTTTTCAACGTTGGCTATTTCCTTAGAGATGTCAACATATTTTCCATTTACAATTTTTCTTGGCAATTCCATAAAATGAGGCAATAACAAACGTCCTTTCTCTCCTACAAACATGGCTCCTTGTTCCGGTAATTGACCTTCTTTTGTTGCTGCGGTGTCAAGCGATGTTTTGTCTTTTAATGACTGCTCTTTACCCTGCAATTTTTCTTTTGTTTGATTTTTACTTCCAGGCAACTTTAAATCTTCATGATCTCGCGGAGCACCGGGGCCATCATACCAAACCCATGTTAATGTATCCGTTGTGTATTTAGTAGCCGGAAATTTATACGTAACTATATTATTTTCAGGGTAACCAAATCCGTTAGGCTCTCTACATTCATTTTTTATAGTTAATGGCACATCAAGATCCAACGCATTGTACGGTGTATCAAAAATATGTACACCCATATCCCCTAATGTTCCACAACCATAATCCATTAATTTTCTCCAGTTCCCCGGATGATAATACCCCTCTTTATAGGGTCTTTCATTAGCTGTACCCAACCAAAGATTCCAGTCTAATTGTTCTGGCACGGAGTCATATCCTTTGGAAGCTTCCCCATTATATCCCCAATTTTTGGGAGACCATGCATGTACAGTATGCACTTTACCAATAATACCGGATTGAATTAAAAGAGTTGCTAATTTATAATCATAGAATGAATGCACCTGAATGCCCATTTGTGTAACTAAATTCTTTTCAGCCGCTATTTTTTTCATCTCTCTTGATTCTAATACATAATGTGTTAGCGGCTTTTGGCAATATACCGGTTTATTCATCTGCATGGCCATTAAAGACGCCGGAGCATGCGTGTGATCTGGAGTAGAAACAATTACTGCATCAATATCCTTACCCATTAC
>JAGQYU010000118.1:337-4298 GCA_020435885.1 Flavobacteriaceae bacterium | reverse complement strand
GTTAAACTTCATTTAAAATTAAATCTTACATGAGCTTATTTTTTACAGAACTAATTTCATCAGCACTAAGATTAGTATGTTCCGTTTTGTTTTACTGCTGTTGCCATAATTTTAAAATTTTAAGTTAAACAATAGTTATTGTTTTGATACTGCCGGCAATCTGCACTACCAAAACAAGGCAACAACAGGCACACCTGTGGAAAAGGCAAGTCATGGTCGGTTATTTTTTCAAAAAGAAAAAATGTTCGCCATCCCAAAGGGCCCTGGACTTGCAAAGAGGATGGCCGTGCAACTACATTTGCTGATGGTTTGGGAGTGATTGGCGTAGTTCTAAATATTTTAAACCTTAAGTTAAATTTATTTAGCTGCTAAAAAAGATGGCTGACTAAAAATAAATTTTCATTTTTTGATAAAAATTCCTTTAAAAATTACAAAATAGTCAAATTACAAATTCGAAAAGTTTTAATAGGACTTGAAGTGTTAACTAGGGATAACTTAACTATTTCAATTAACACCAAATGATTGTTTTTTATATCTTCGTTTTAATGCCTAAATAATGCATAACTTTGTAAATTACTACGAACAATGTACATCAAAGAACAATTAATTGATAAAATAAAAAGGGCTTTTGAAGGACAGACCCTTGATGATGGAATTGGACTTTGGGAAGCACAAGGTATTGATGATCGATTGACTCAAGATGAGTGTAAAAGGCTGAGAATAAAAGATGAAAAAGAGGATTGGAATAAAATTCCGGTAATCGATTTGTATAAATGTAGTAGCTCGTTTTCCTTTTTCGATGCAAAAGGAATGAGGTTCCATTTGCCAATATTTATGCTTCTAGCACTGGGTGTATTTAGAAGCGAAGAAAGAGAACTTGAAAAAAATGGTCTTCTTAAATCTACAATAGAACCAGACATAGAATTTCATTTGCTCTATGGGTTAAAGTACCTGAACCGCAAGGATGAAACGGGAAAAAGAACGCTGGAATATCATAATGAACGTTTCTCTCTTTTAACCTCTTTACAGCTTCAATCAATAGTAGAGTTTCTTAAATACCGTATTAGTGAAATAAAAGAATATAGCAGTAAAGAGGTTAAAATGAATGCTTCAGGTATGAATGATGATGATATTATTCAACTTGAAAAAGGGGTTGAATACTGGACTAAAAAAATGATTATTGCCAACTAATAAATAAAACGTTTATCAATAATATAGAATAATAAGTGTCATTTTATCAAATAGAAGATATCATTGAATCGGCAATTAATTTGATTGGTGATTCCGATATATCCTTATCAGAAAGACGGGATATAATATACAATTTGTATCGCTTTCACGATGAGCATGACACAAGTTACACACGATTTAGGGTATTAGACGTATTGAAGAGCAACCATTATTTATATGAATTACCTATCACTACGCATCCGGATTATTTAGGCAATGAACATTTTTTCAATCAGTATAATAAGTCATGGATTCCTATTAATTTGTTACAAGAAGGTAAGGTAGTTTATACAAAAGATAAAAAACTTTTTTTTGAAGCAGGAGATAGTTTCTGGGAAATAATAAGAGATCAGTTGCCAAAAGCGGATCAGAAATATCCTGAACTGATACCAATGACAACTATTTTTTACAGATTATTAGAAATAGCAAAGCAGCAAAAAAATAAACTCTTTATTAAAAGATGGTATGCTACTTTTGTCAGCAGTATTTTAGAAGAAGATATAAATGAAAATGAAAGGATTTTTGAAGAATTTGAATTATGGTTAAAAGAAGAATATTTAAATAAAATAAGAAACTTTGCAGAACAGAATGTTGAAATTCTTAATGTTCATGATGAAGATTATATTGATGATGAGTTATTGTCATTACCAAACTTAAAATCAGAATTAAAATTAGCCACAAATGCAAATCAAAAGGCTAAAATTAGATATTTATTAGACTTTGAGGTACCGCTATCGGTGGTGGTGGATGATTTTAAAAAAGACATCCTTAATAAACCTGACCTTAGTAGCTATGAACTTATTTATGATTTTTTTAGGGAGAAACTGGGTAACCAGTGGCAAGATGGGATCAAAGAGATTGCGGAAAGTGAAGGAATGATAACTTTTTTGGAGAAACTTCCTTATGAAAATGGCTATAACCATAATTTTTATACTAACCTGATTATATCCTACGAATCAGAGTTTAACACAATAAGTTTTCGTATTGGTATCCAAAGTGAAGAAATTTTGAGGTGGCAGAACAGAGGCCCTAGTAGTAAGCCTGAATTACAACATTTCATAGAAGATATTTTGTTTTTTGGAGATGCTAAAGAACTAGAAAAAAATAAGCATATTTCAAATTGGGGCGCTTGGAAATATGATACTAAAAATTCAAATACAACGTTGTTGAAAAGACTTGATAGCTTATGGACGTTTTATGGTAAATATGCTAAAACTGTATTTGATTTTTATGGTTCTTCCTTATCAGAATGGTCAGGAATAAATGACAGTGAAACACTAATGAAAAAGAGAAATAAAGTATTAAAGAAAGGTTTTAGTTTTTTTGGAAATGAAATGGAATTCAAAATGTATGTTGCTTGTTTAAACCTTAAACGAGGAAAATCAGAACTTACCCATAAATATGCAAATGAAGTTCAAAGTTTATTGGATCGTGGGCTTGGATCTGGCCAATTAAAAAAGAAGATTCGACAAGGTTTGAGCTATGTAAATAAGGGTAAAGGAGCTTACCCTGAAATAACCAATAAATACTCTTATAGATTAAAAAAAAGTTAATTAAGCTAATAAATAATTGAAAACAGATATGACAAAACAGGAATTTGAAAATAAAATAAATTGGGATACATACGGAATAGGATATGTAGATGTATACCTACCGCTTTTTGACAGAGAAGTAGTGTTTGAATTATTTTCAGAAGATAGTAAAAACCCAAGTATCACGGATAAAATGTACGCTACAGTTGAAGATGTACTGAAATTACAGCCCAACTCAATTGAACAGATAGAAGATTTACTCTGGGAAGAATGTGATTTTTCATTTACCGTCGGAGATTATGGTTGTGAACCTGAAGATGGGGAAACAGTTAAAGAAGCTCATTTTAGGGAGTTTGAACTGTTCAATAAACAAGACGCCTATTCAAAAAGTAATGTGCAGAGTGTACAAATTAGTTATGAAAGTGATAAACTTGAAGGAAGATATGCCGAAATTCAAGTTGACTCAGCAAGTGATAACTTGATCAGTATCATAGTAAAGAATGGAAAGATAATTGACTATGATGATGATGGAACAAATTTAGATTGGTTTGAAACAGATGAACAATATGCCCACAATTGTCGAATAAAAGTAATGAATGAATAAAAATTTAATCTTTATATTTGTAGCATTAGAAAGTACTTTGACACTATTTACATAATCATAAGGTTCACAAATCGTCAACATGGTTGGTGAATTTTAGCAAGATATAGATTCTGACTAGCCTCAGACCCTTAGGTTCAGAGCCCAGCCAGGTCACAAAAGCCAGCTAACGTGCTGGCTTTTTTCATTGATGGCGGGGCGAGAAGTTTATAGCGAGCGAAGCAGAGGTAAGCCCCAGCCAGGTCACCAATTAAATAAAAATCCTGATAATTGGGGCAGGAAATTCTATTAAAATGTATCTACCCTGACGTTTACATTTGGCCCAAGAAATCTTAGAAAACACTTTGATAAGTTATAAATCCGCATTAATTTGGTCAGGAAATATTTTTAATCTTTGAGGGCAACCTATACCAAGACCCGTTCAGACCTTTTGTTTTTATTTTAACAACTAATAAATCTTCTAAAATTTGGATACCAAATCGAAATTCGGAACGCCCGCTGTGTATCTAACGGCAATATCAACCATTTTAGGTGCCATCATGTTCCTGCGTTTCGGATTTGCCGTAGGGAGTGTCGGTTTTTTAGGCACCTTGCTTAT
>JAGQYU010000118.1:0-230 GCA_020435885.1 Flavobacteriaceae bacterium | reverse complement strand
TATTTTATCATATCCCGTTCTTTCGGAATCAATATAGGGGCCGCTATAGGAATCGCCCTGTATTTATCCCAGGCCATCAGTGTTGCGTTCTATATCATTGCGTTTGCCGAATCATTTGATGCAGTAAAGCCCTGGATAGAACAAAACCTGGGTTATATTATCTATGACAATCGTTTATTCAGCGTACCAGCCTTATTACTATTAATCTGGTTAATGGTGAAACGGGGAGC